>NZ_SSHN01000012.1:0-137692 GCF_004804295.1 Vibrio sp. H11
GATTTGATTCCCTAAATAATTAGGGGAGGCTCAATGAATACTGACTTCAAATTACCTTAGTAATTCAAAGCTATTACCATTCCAACAGAATGGTAATGAATTGACTGTGCTCGAATGATGACTCATTCAAATTGGTCACTCAGTTCATTGATACCTAAGTTGATTCTTTAGAATCATCTTCGATTATCATCAACGAGTGCCCACACAGATTGATAGGTTTATATTGTTAAAGAGCGTTGCCTTTCGAAACTTTCTTCTCAAAGCGGAGGTGCATTCTAGCGAGTTAATTTGAAGAGTCAAACACTTTTTCAAATTTATTTCTCAGAAGCTTTTCACCTCGCTGACCAGCGCTGAAGCCTTGCGGCGTCTGCCGTGTCAGTGAGGCGGCATTATAGGGAGGTTTTAAAATGGCGCAAGGGCTTTTTGCAAAAAACTTTAAAAAAACGGCCATTCGCTGAATAAAGCATCGAAATGATGAAAAAGAGGGCATTTTAGCCCTCTTTTCTTTATCTGCGCTGTAGTCACAGTTAGATAAATGCGTACGCATCCGCAAACATACGTTCACTCAGCGCCTGTTTGTTCTGAGTAAACATCTCTCTTGCCGCGCCCGCCATCTCAAATCGACCGGCGATATAGATATCGTAATCAGCAAGTGATTCGAAATCCTGACTGATGGCCTGAAGCACATTACCCACTTTGCCCTGCCAGTTAGCTTCTGCTTGTTCCACTACCGGAATAAAATGCACATTGTCATATTGAGCGGCAATTTGAGTCAGTTCATCTTTAGCATACAGCTGGTTCGCATCACGGCCACCCCAGTACAGATAGATAGGATTGGTCTTCTTCTGGGCCACACAATGATCAAGAATAGAACGCACATAGCTAAAGCCGGTACCGCCGGCGACCAGCAACAGCGGACGTTCGCTGTCTTCTTTTACCCAGGCATCACCGTGCGGTGCATCAATCGTGATGTCACCATTTTCTTCCAGCGCCTGACGCATCGCGTTCACCACATCCTGCGCGTAAGCATTATGTTCTGCCGCACCGATGTGCAGTTCCAGTTCACCTTCGTGGCGACACGGGCTACTGGCAATCGAAAACGGGCGCTTGTCTTTCTCGCCCATTACTACCATCAGATACTGGCCAGCTTTAAACGCAACCGGTGCTTCCGGGTGCAGCAAGATCTGGAAAGTGTTGCTGGCTAATGGCTGGATAGACTTTACTTTACATTTAATGGTCATGAGCTTCCTTCTTACCTACTCCTCGAAAGTAAGTACTAAATGACTTTCAGCGAAGGCCTGACAGGGAAATACCCATCCTTCGGCTTGCTCCCTCTCTGTGAGCATAGGCTCCAGGTGGTAACTCACCTCACCTTCTACTTTACGGCACAGGCAGGCTGCACAGGCTCCTACCTGGCAACGGTGCGGAAATGAAACATGCTGGTTGAGCGCAGCATCCAACACCGTCTGGCCTTTTTCTACCTCAAACTGAATATTACTCGGAAGCAAACGTACAGTGTAGGTCATAGGATATCTAATTTGTCCCAGATTTGGTCGATTTTTGCTACTAGTTTAGGATCCTTTTTAATCGGCGTCCCCCACTCACGTTCAACCTCTCCGGGATATTTGTTGGTGGCATCCAGGCACAGTTTCGAACTCTGCTGGTCGCAGGCCGGAATCCGTAACGTATCACGCGCCGGATCCATCCGGGTAGTAATAGCCCAGATAATGTCATGCCAGTCATGGATATTGACGTCTTCATCACACAGCACAACAAACTTGGCATCAACATAATCAGCAACGAAAGTTTGCAACGCATCTAATACGGCTCTGGACTGCCCCGCCATCTCTTTATACATAGAGACCAGCACAAAACGATTATCCGCTGAGGCTGGAAGATGAATATCGATGATTTGTGGATGCTGCTGTTTAAATGCCTGCATTGCCTCAGCCGGAATGTCACTTTTCTCTGCAGTGCTCACTGGCGCTGACATCGCCAGTTCCGCATCCCACTTAATCGTAGCATCCAGCCCCATTTTCGAACCCAGTCCGACCACAGGTGAGGCGAAATCGAGTGAATCAATCGGCGTATGCTCAATCATCAGAGTATCGCGCACCGGATCCATATGGGTGGTCATGGCCGCAATCACTTCGCTCCAGTCACGGGCATTGACCGCCTCATCGCACACAATCACATATTTGGTGTACATAAACTGACGCAGGAAAGACCATACCCCCATCATCACCCGTTTGGCATGACCCGGATACTGCTTCTTCATGGTCACCACCGCCATACGGTAGGAGCATCCTTCCGGTGGCAGGTAGAAATCCTCAATTTCCGGGAACTGCTTTTGCAGAATCGGGACAAATACTTCGTTGAGTGCGACCCCTAATACCGCAGGCTCATCCGGCGGACGTCCAGTGTAGGTACTGTGATAAATCGGCTTTTGCCGCATGGTCACATGGGTGACCGTAAACACGCGGTGCCGCTCGACCTCATTGTAATAACCGGTGTGATCGCCATACGGACCTTCATCGGCAAACTCATTCGGGTCAATGTAACCTTCCAGCACAATTTCAGCGCTGGCCGGTACTTCCAAATCATTACTGATTGACTTGACGACTTCCGTTTTACTGCCGCGCAGCAAACCTGCAAACGCATATTCGGATAAGGTGTCCGGCACCGGTGTGACCGCGCCGAGAATAGTGGCCGGATCCGCTCCGAAAGCGACCGAAACCGGGAAAGGTTCACCCGGGTTGGTTTCCATCCAGTCACGCAAATCCAGTGCACCGCCACGGTGAGCCAGCCAGCGCATGATGATTTTGTTCTTAGCAATTTTTTGCTGACGATAAATACCGAGATTCTGGCGCTTTTTGTTTGGTCCGCGGGTCACAGTCAGGCCCCAGGTCAGCAACGGGGCGACATCATCAGCCCAGCAGCTCATGACCGGAATCTTATCCAGGTCCACCTCATCGCCCTGCCAGACTATCTGCTGGCAAGCCGCCTGACGCAGACGCTTGGCCGGCATATTGAGGACCTGTTTGAACACCGGCAGTTTATCCAGTGCGTCTTTAAAGCCACGTGGCGGCTCTGGCTCTTTAAGATAAGCGAGTAGTTTACCTACTTCACGCAGCTCTTTGGCATGACTGCGTCCCATCCCAATCGCGACCCGCTCCGGCGTACCAAACAAATTCGTCAGCACCGGGATATCGGAACCAATCGGATTTTCAAACAACAGAGCCGGACCGCCTGCGCGCAGCGTGCGATCGCTGATCTCTGTCATTTCATAATGAGGGTCAATCGGGTGAGTAATGCGTTTTAGCTGACCATGCTGCTCAAGATGGTCGAGAAATTCGCGTAAATCCTTAAAACTCATAGGGCTTCTGATGGCTGGTTAATCTGCAGGCAGTATAACAAAAAGAGGGAGTTACGCTCCCCCTTTTGCTGTATAGAATCGTTATAAACAACGCCTTTGTCTGCACAGGTGTGCCCGGAAAACCGAAAACATCACTGAGAAAGAACCTGTAAGATAGCGTGTCGCTTGACCTCACGGTTATTGACCAGCAGATCGTTGAGCCACGATTGATACCCCTGCTCGGCCAATGCCTGTGCCACTATCGGCGCATCGTCGGCACGGCCGAGACGCGACACCAGAAAAGCTTTCACTTCATCACTCATCGGATTGAGACGCGCCAGATCCTGCAAAGCCTGGGCTTTCAGACGTGGATTACCCTCCGCCACCATCAGTTGCCCGATGGCAAATTCGTCACCCTGGCGGGCCAGACGGGCGAGGCGATCCAGCTCCTGCTCAATATAGAAGTCGGCGCGCATCAGCCATAACAGTTTGTAAACCTGGGGATCTTCACTGACCTGTGCCAGACGCACCATCAAAGAGGAAGTGGGTAACCAACTGGTCACCGGGGCCTGAGTCAGCTGCTCTGTCAGCGCTTTGACCGCAGGCGGAGACAAATTGCCGAGCTCACGGATCAGCAGCGCTTCTCTGGCCTGAACCAGGTGTTCATGCCCGGATAGCCACTGCTGCAGGTTGAGTTCATAGCGCTCGGCTTTAAACACCAAATCCAGCACACGCTGATCCTGATTCCACTGCTTGATTAACCGGTTCGCAATGCTCTGGTAATCAAACGCCGGAACCGAAAACTCGTAGCCCTCTCCTTTCTCCATGGTCTGATAGACCGGAACCGCCTGACGCTGCGATTCGATAAAATTGACCATATACGGTGTCAATACCAGTTGGCTCTGATCGAGATGCTGCAACAGCAGATAACGCACCGCTTCCTGTTGCGGCAGGGCCAGCCGTTGCAGAGCAAAATTCAGCGCATCGACATCATCCTTCACCGCCATTTCGACCAGTTCCGCTACTTTCTGTTGCAGCTGGCTGTCTTGCAATAACTGCTCACGCTGCTGCGGGGAAATTTCCACCGCCCGGGCGGGCATCATACTGAGTGAAAAAGTAAGGAGAAATGTGCACAACATTCCTTGTTGCATATTAACCTCCTGTTAACATTTCAGCCATTGTCGATGCTTACTGGCCAGAATGCAAACAAAAACACCACCCATTGGGTGGTGTTTTTTTAACCTGTTGATTGTTATTGACGACGCATGGCGTCAAAGAACTCATCGTTGGTCTTGGTCATCGCCAGTTTGTCGATGAGGAACTCCATTGCGTCGGTTTCACCCATCGGGTGCACAATTTTACGTAGGATCCACATCTTCTGCAGCTCATCGGTTTTGGTCAGCAACTCTTCACGACGGGTACCTGAACGATTGAAGTCGATAGCAGGGAAAACACGTTTTTCTGCAATCTTACGATTCAGATGCAGTTCCATGTTACCTGTACCCTTGAACTCTTCGTAGATCACCTCATCCATCTTCGAACCCGTATCCACCAGCGCAGTCGCGATGATAGTCAGGCTGCCACCCTCTTCAACATTACGGGCCGCGCCAAAGAAACGCTTCGGACGGTGCAGTGCGTTGGCATCCACACCACCAGTCAGCACCTTACCTGATGAAGGTACCACGGTGTTGTAGGCACGTGCCAGACGAGTGATAGAGTCAAGCAGGATAACGACGTCTTTCTTATGTTCAACCAGACGCTTGGCTTTTTCAATCACCATTTCTGCCACTTGTACGTGACGAGAAGCTGGTTCATCAAAAGTCGAAGCAATCACTTCACCTTTAACCAGACGCTGCATCTCGGTCACTTCTTCCGGACGTTCGTCAATCAGCAGTACCATCAGCACACACTCAGGGTGGTTGCTGGCAATGCTCTGCGCGATGTTTTGCAGCAGCATGGTTTTACCCGCTTTCGGCGGAGCAACGATCAGGCCACGCTGACCTTTACCAATCGGCGCTGCCAAATCGAGTACGCGTGCGGTGATGTCTTCAGTCGAACCGTTACCACGCTCCATCACCATACGTTCGTTGGCGTGCAGCGGCGTTAAGTTTTCGAACAGGATCTTGTTACGGGCATTATCCGGTTTGTCGTCGTTAACTGTGTTCACTTTCAACAGTGCAAAGTAACGCTCGCCTTCTTTTGGCGGACGGATTTTGCCAGCTATTGAGTCACCGGTACGCAAGTTGAAACGACGAATCTGGCTTGGTGACACATAAATGTCGTCAGGACCGGCCAGATATGAGCTGTCTGCACTGCGTAAGAAACCAAAACCGTCTTGAAGAATTTCCAAGACCCCGTCACCAAAAATATCTTCACCACTTTTCGCATGCGCTTTTAGGATGGCGAAAATGATGTCTTGTTTTCTCAGGCGCGCCAGGTTTTCAAGGCCCAGACTCTCACCAAGTTTCACAAGATCAGACACAGGTCTGTTCTTCAATTCTGTTAGATTCATTGTGGTGGATACTTGTTTAGTCAAAATAGGATCTGTTTTTAAGTTAAGATGGATTTGGTCTCAGGATTGACCAAGAAGTGAACATTTGTTTAATTAACGTGCGATAAACTAGCACTAAATATTAGCCTAGTCTAGAAAATGTTTTTTACCAAAAACAAAACCGCACATATTGCTATGTACGGTTTGGGGCGTGTTTTTACAGGTTGGCGTCCAAGAATTCTTTCAGCTGAGTCTTAGATAGCGCACCAACTTTAGTTGCTGCAACGCTGCCGTCTTTGAACAGCAGAAGCGTTGGAATGCCACGAATACCGAACTTAGGTGGTGTACCAGCGTTGTGGTCAATGTTCAGTTTGCCGATAGTGAGTTTGCCTTCGTACTCTTCAGCGATTTCATCAAGAATAGGCGCAATCATCTTACAAGGACCACACCATTCTGCCCAAAAATCAACAAGAACAGGGCCTGCAGCTTTGATCACATCTGCTTCAAAACTATCGTCAGAAAGCTGCACAATTTTATCACTCATCTTCCACTCCAGTGTGTTTTTCTGAACTGGTTGCATACTAACCAGTAAATAGATGCTCTATTGGAATGTATTTACTTCCGTATTGCAAGCCTAAGCTGATATTCTATACCTATGAAAAAGACGCATATCACAGAGCACAAGTTCGCCGACTTCGGTTTACATCCGCAAGTCATTGAAGGATTGGAAAAAAAAGGGTTTGAATACTGCACCCCGATCCAAGCTTCGGCGTTGCCGGTACTGCTCGCCGGCCAAGACATCGCAGGCCAGGCCCAAACGGGCACTGGTAAAACGCTCGCGTTTCTTACTGCTACATTCCACCATTTGCTGAAAACACCACCTGTTGAAGGTCGTCAGCCAACGCAGCCGCGTGCCATTATCATGGCGCCAACGCGTGAACTGGCGATTCAGATTTACAACGATGCCGAGTCACTGGTCGAAAGTACCGGTATTAAGGCCGGTTTGGCCTACGGCGGCGAAAGCTATGATAAGCAGTTGGGTAAACTGCAGGAAGGTGTGGACATTCTGATCGGCACCACCGGCCGTATCATCGATTTCTACAAACAGCGCGTGTTTAACCTGAACGCGATTCAGGCTGTCGTGCTGGATGAAGCTGACCGTATGTTCGATCTCGGCTTTATTAAAGACATCCGTTTCTTGTTCCGTCGCATGCCGGAAGCCAAAGACCGTCTCAACATGCTGTTCTCTGCAACACTGTCGTACCGTGTGCAGGAGCTGGCCTTCGAACACATGCACAATCCGGAACACGTGGTGGTGGAACCTACCCAGAAAACCGGACACCGCATTAAAGAAGAGCTGTTCTACCCGTCGAATGAGCACAAAATGTCGCTGCTGCAGACACTTATCGAGGAAGAGTGGCCGGATCGCGCCATCATTTTCGCCAACACCAAACACCGCTGTGAACAGATCTGGGGCCACCTGGCTGCCGACGGGCACCGTGTTGGTCTGCTGACCGGCGACGTACCACAGAAAAAACGTGAGCGTATTCTGGCGCAGTTCACCAAAGGTGAAGTGGATATACTGGTTGCTACCGACGTGGCTGCCCGTGGTCTGCATATTCCGCAGGTAACCCACGTGTTTAACTACGATCTGCCGGATGACAGCGAAGACTACGTACACCGTATCGGCCGTACCGGTCGCGCTGGCGAAAGCGGTAACTCACTCAGCTTTGCCTGTGAAGAGTACGCGATTAACCTGCCGGGTATCGAAGAGTACATCGAACACACTATCCCGGTTTCCGAATACGATCCTTCAGCTCTGCTGACTGATCTGCCAAAACCGCTGACCATGCGTTCTACTCAGCAGCGTCGTACCAACACTGGTGGCTCTCGCTCAGGCAACAATAACAACCGTGGTAAATCGCAGCGCCGTTCGCGTCCGCCGCGCAACCGCCAGAACCAGAACCAGAACCAGAACCAGAACCAGAAAAAGGATTCGTAAGCCGTCTATGAGTCAAGCCGTCTCTTCACCGCTGTATGCGGCTATCGACCTCGGGTCGAACAGCTTTCACATGCTGATTGTGCGCCACATTGAGGGCAGCGTTCAGACCATGGCCAAAATCAAGCGTAAAGTTCGCCTGGCAGCTGGTCTGGACGAGCACAATGCGCTGAGCCAAGAAGCGATGCAACGTGGCTGGGATTGCCTGAGCCTGTTTGCCGAACGTCTGCAGGATATTCCTGATGAGAATATCCGTATCGTCGGTACCGCGACTCTGCGTACCGCGACCAATGTGGATGCGTTTCTTGCCAGAGCCAATACCATTCTCGGCCATCCGATTGAAGTCATTTCGGGTGAGGAAGAAGCGGCGACCATCTATAAAGGTGTCGCCCATACCTCCGGAGGCATGGGACGTCGGCTGGTCGTTGATATCGGCGGCGCCAGCACAGAGCTGATTATCGGTGAAGGGTTTGAGGCAAAGGCACTGACCAGTTTGAAAATGGGCTGTGTAACCTGGCTGGAGCGGCACTTTAAGGATCGCCAGCTCAACAGCACCAATTTCAATAACGCCATCCACGCGGCCAAGCAGATGCTGGAGCCAATCCTGGAGCAGTATACCGCTCTGGGCTGGGATGTGTGCGTCGGTGCCAGCGGTACTGTGCAGGCACTGCAGGAAATCATGCTGGCACAGGGGATGGATGAAGTCATCACTTTAGCCAAACTGAAGCGGCTGCAAAAGCAGGCCATGCTGTCGGACCATCTCGAAGAACTGGAAATCGAAGGCCTGACTCTGGAACGTGCCCTGGTATTCCCAAGCGGTTTGTCGATTCTGATCGCGGTGTTTGAATCACTTAATATTGAAGCGATGACCCTGGCCGGTGGCGCGCTGCGTGAAGGGCTGGTGTATGAAATGGTCGCTGGCCTGCGCCAGGATGATATCCGAGCCCGCACCATCGCCAGTGTACAGAGCCGTTACCAGCTGGATGAAACTTATGCCGACCAGGTCGCTACTCTGGCCAGTAAACTGCTTGCGCAGTGCGGCGGCGATGAGTGGGTCGGTGAACCGCAGGCCGAGATGCTGCTGCGCAGTGTCGCCCAGTTACACGAAATCGGTTTGTCGATCGACTTTAAAAAAGGCGGCGAGCACAGTGCCTATCTGCTACAGCATCTTGATTTGCCAGGTTTTACCCGTGCCCAGAAACACTACCTGGGGGAGCTGGCACGCCGTTACCGTGAGCAACTGACTTCACTGCCGGAGCAACATGCATTGTCGAGCAGTAGCAGTAAACGGGTACTACGCCTGTTCCGTCTCGCGGTCATCCTCAGCCATCGTCGTAACCCGGCGCTGGAGCCGGAGTTTGCCCTCAGTGCAGAAGGCGACAAACTGACCCTGAGTATCAGCAATGCGTGGCTGCAGGCCAACCCGCTGACGTATGCCGAACTGGAACTGGAGGCTAACCGCCAGACCGATATCGGCTGGCCATTGACCCTGCTTGCCAGCTAAAGCAGCAAAAGGATCATGGCAACCCAAAAGCTCAAACGCCCTCTTATGAGGGCGTTTTTTATTGACGTTTAGTAACGAAATCATTGCGAACTCATGCCACCCGATTGAGCAGCGCGCGCAGTTTAAGCGGCTTGACCGGTTTGGCGATGAAGCCAAAGCCGTTGGATTTAATCCCGTCGAGAATATCTTCGCTGCGGTCAGCACTGATCACGATACCCTCAAAGCAGTCACCGAGACGCAGGCGACACTGCTGCAACACTTCCAGCCCGGTCCGGCCCTGATCGAGCCGGTAGTCCGACAGCACCACATCCGGCACCCAGTGATTATCCAGCGCGCGCAGGCTGGTCACCAGATCGGTGGCAGTGCGCACTTCACAGCCCCAGCGTTCCAGCAGGTCACGCATCCCGACCAGAATGTCTTCCTCATTATCGACACACAGCACCCGCAATGAGAGCAGCTCAGGCACACTCTGCGGCGCGGCGCTAACCGGTGCCACCGGATCGACCGGTACGGCTTTATCGAGCGTAATGGAAAAGACACTGCCCCGCCCTGGCCAGGAGCGCATCGAAATTTCATGCCCCAGCACATGGGCAATGCCTTTCGAAATCGCCAGCCCCAATCCCAGCCCCTGCTCGGAGCGCACCTGCCCGCCACGGTTGAACTCTTCAAAAATCTCCTGCTGTTTATCCTCTTCGATACCAATACCGTTATCCCACACATCGATTCGCACCTGGTCACCCAGATTACGTACCCCGAGCAGCACTTTGCCATGCGGGTTATAGCGAAACGCGTTGGTAAGGAAGTTCTGCACCACGCGGCGCAGCAGTTTCGGATCTGAGCGGACGTATAAAGAAGACGGCACCATAGCGAAGGTAACGCCCTGCTGACGCGCCAGTGCACTAAATTCGGCATTGAGATTAGCCAGCACATCTTTAATGGCAAAACTTTGCGGATGAATTTCCAGCTTGCCGGACTCAAGGCGCGAGATATCGAGCAGGTCACCAATCAAATCTTCCGCCGCACTGAGCGCACTTTCGATATGGTGGGATAGGCGACGGGCCTCATCATCTTTAGCCACTTCCGCCAGAGAAGAGGCAAACAGACGCGCCGCATTGAGCGGTTGCATCAGATCGTGGCTGACCGCGGCCAGGAAGCGGGACTTAGAACGTGACTCGAGCTCTGAACGCTGGGTTGCCGAGACCAGTTGCTGGTTGAGTTTTTCCAGCTCACGGGTGCGATCCAGCACGCGCTCTTCCAGAGTTTCGTTGGCTTCTTTCAATGCCTGCTCGGCATCGCGGAATACCGTGATGTCGGTAAAGCTCATCACAAACCCACCGCCCGGCATCGGGTTACCCTGCACTTCAATCACCCGCCCGTCAGGACGAACCCGCGATGAAGTGTGTCGGGTGCCCTGTTCGAGGTGATACACCCGGCGCCGCACATGATCTTCCGGGTCACCCGGACCACATAAGCCTTGCTCGGCATTATGGCGAATCACATCGGCAATCGGTCTCCCGACCTGAATCAGGCCGAGCGGAAAATCGAACAACTCAAGATAACGCTGGTTCCAGGCTACCAGCCGCAGCTGTTTATCCACCACCGCAATACCCTGCCCGATATGCTCAATCGCGCCCTGCAACAGGCCGCGACTAAAGTCGTACAGCTCGGAGGCTTCATCAACAATCGTCGCGACCTCTTCCAGCTGCATATTGCGCCCCTGCAGCGCCGAGGTCAGCACCAGCTTGGCCGACGACGCGCCGAATACCCCGGCCAGCACCCGCTCGGTATGACGAATCAGAGTGGACGGAGCCTGCTGATTAGGCATCAGGGTTTCTCGCTGCTGACTCCAATACTGACTGAACGCACTGCGCACCCGCGAGCGCCCAACAAAGCGTGAAGCCAGCATTTCCAGCTCGGCCACCGTTACCCGGCTCTGATACAGGCTCATATTCTCGTTTTCCGGCAGCGGTGTACCAACAAACGCCGCCGACTGCAAACGTTCACTCAGGCTGCAGCGGGTCACCATTGAGACCAGCACATAACATAGCGCATTGACACTGACACTGAGCAACATACCCCAGTCAGCACTTTTCAGACCGAGACTGGCAATAACCTCAGGCGGAGTAATCAACCACAGCAGCACGTTACTCTGCTCATCACCGGCCAACATATTCGTGGCAGTCATCAGGGTCACCAGCCACAGGGTAAAACCGACTGCCAGACCGACATACACCCCTTTACGATTGCCTTCACGCCAGTACATGCCGCCGATCAGCGCCGGCGCGAACTGAGTAATGGCAGAAAAAGAGAGAAAGCCTATCGCCGACAGGGACGGAATCGCATCCAGTGCCAGATAGAATCCCCATGCGCCCATCAGCAGCGCGAAGATCAGGCTGCGTCGGATCACCACCAGCAGGCCGGAGAAATGGCGATGATTACGCTGCGCCAGGCGCATACGGCGCAGCAGCAGCGGCATCACCAGATCGTTGGAGACCATAATCGCGAGCGCGATGGTCGAGACGATGACCATGCCGGAAGCGGCCGAGGTGCCGCCGAGAAACGCCAGCAGAGCAATGTCTTCCGCCCCGACCGACATCGGTAAACTGATGACAAAGGTATCGGCCGAGGTACCACTGAGCATGCTCTGGCCAATCCAGGCAATCGGCAGCACAAAAATACCCATCAGGATCAGATAAAGCGGAAACAGCCAGCGCGCGGTATGCAGATCCTGGGCGCGCTCATTCTCCACCACCATGGTATGGAACTGACGCGGCAGACAGATGATTGCCATCATGGTCAGCAGCGTGTGCACCAGCAGCGTCGGCCAGTTCGGTGACTGATAAGTACTGCGCGCGGTTTCGAGCAGGTTTATGCTGTCACTGCGCAGCGCCAGAAACACGATGAACAGCCCGACCACCAGAAACGCGACCAGCTTAACGATCGACTCAAACGCTATCGCCATCATCATGCCGCGGTGATGTTCAGTGGTATCGATATGGCGGGTACCGAACAACATGGTAAACAACGCCAGCGCCAGGACCACAAACCAGGAGACATTGATGTCCTGGTAACCAAATTCGGTGCGCAGATCGGGCGCGACAATATTTAGCCCCATGGTGATCCCGCGCAACTGCAACGCGATATAGGGCAGAATCCCGGCCACCGCAATCAGGGTTACCAACACCGCCAGGCCCTGGGATTTACCATAACGGGCACCGATAAAATCGGCAATTGAGGTAATGTGCTCACGCTTGGCGATAAGGATCAGGCGGGCCAGAATGCGCCAGCCAAAGGCAAACACCAGGATCGGCGCAATATAAATAGGCAGGAACGACCAGGGATTGGCACTGGCCTGACCGACCGTACCGTAAAAGGTCCAGGACGAACAATAGACCGCTATCGACAGGCTGTAGATCCACGGCCGCCATTTGGCCAGCCAGTTTGTCTGCCGATCGCCGTACCAGGCAATCAGAAACAAAACCCCTAGGTACATAAGCGATACCGGTATCACCAACCATCCTTGCATTTGTTATCCTTGTTTTCGCAATCCAGCCACAAAAAAGCCCTGCGCTCCGGCAAGGCTTTTATTAAACAAAGGATAACGGATCAGCTCAATCACGCTGCATGAAATCTGTGCATCAGACTCCGCTTTCTGCCATTAACCCTAACTATGGCTTCACGCCACACGAGTTTTGAGTGACGACTGCGGCGCCTCGACTTTAATCAGCAGTGCCAGCAGCCCCATGACCGCCATCATCCAGAACATGGTGCCGGCACCGGCCGAGTCATACACCCAGCCGCTCACCATGGTCATCAGCGCGGTAAACGCACCCAGTGCCACCGCGTTATACAGCGCCTGCAAGGAGACAATCTTGGTGGTCGGCGCGCGCTGGATATACTGCACGGCCGCCAGATGGGCGGTAGCAAAAGTTACGCCATGCAGCAGTTGCACCAGCACCAGCAGAGCAAGCGACGTGGTTGACGCCACTATTCCCCAGCGCAACATTACCCCCACCGCTGCAACGGTAAATAGCAGGCGCAGGCTCCAGCCGGCAAACAGACGCTTACTGAATGCGAACACAACCAGCTCGGCCACCACCGCCAAGCCCCATAAGTAACTGGTGATATCTTCCGAGTACCCCGCCTGCTTCCAGTACACCGCACTAAAGGCGTAATAAGCGGCATGACTGCCCTGAATCAGCGCGGTCAGGGCAAGAAACTTAACCACCGGCCATTCGCGCAGCACCTGCAGCAGCTTCGGACGTACGCCGTGATCGTCCACTTCTGTGACCGGCTTGTGGCGTGGATGACGCAGACTGAGCAGCAGACACACCAGGGCGCCAAACATCGCGGTGTAGACGATCATCACGGCACCGTAGCGCGCGACTAACTGGCCAACGGCGACCGTACCGGCCACAAAAGCGGCCGAGCCCCACAAGCGGGCACTGCCGTAATCGAGCAGATTAAGTTTGGCATAGTGGTTGGCAGTGGCATCGGAGAGCGGAATGATCGGCCCGAGACACAAGTTGACCAGGACCGTTGCCAGCGCCAGCATCCAGAAGTTCCCCCCGGCAAACAGGTGGAAGAGAATAAACAGCAGCAGGGCAAAACTGAGCCAGCGCAGCGCCGGCAGAAGATGTTCGACCCGGTGTACAACCCGGGTAATCAGCAGATTAGCGACACAGCGCGTCACCAGACCGATCCCGACCAGTAAACCGATGTCGGTGGCTGAGACGCCCTGCTCTTTAAACCACACTGACCAGAACGGCAGGTAGACCCCGTACGCAAAAAAGAAGCCGCTGAAGTACTGAGCTACCCAGCCAAAAGGAGAAGGGTTAAACATGATGTGTCCTAACAACAAAAATCAACCGCGCGCATCGCCAGCACAGCAAGTGTGACGAGCCCGAACCACTGCTCAGGCAATCCAGCCTGACAGCCCGGTTATTATGCAGCGCCAACCGGAGCGGAAAAAGTGCTGTTTACTCAACGCACTGTTTCCTCTTTTCTGCAAAATAGCGCTTGTTTTACTGTGACCCGCCTGCCAGGAACCGCGGCCATTAGACCAAAGTCGTCTGGAGAGGCGAAAGAAATTTGTCACACTTAAACTGAGAACATTCCCAGGATAGCCGCCATGCCGGATAAATTTAACATGCACTCGCCACCGTTCGATCGTCTGAGCGAAAGCCAGCAAAAACATCTGCGCGCTTCGCTCGACGTGGCCTACTATCGTGAACGCGAGACCATACTGCATAGCGGCCAGGCGTGTTCACAGCTGTTTGTGCTGATCAAAGGCACGGTGGAAGAGCGCTCGGCAGACGGCAGCGAGGTTTACGCCCACTACGCCAACGACGACATGTTCGATGTGCGTTCACTGTTTGAGGGCCAGAGCAAGCACCATTACATCGCCCTGGAAGATACCCTGAGTTACCTGCTGCCGCAGCCGGTCTTTCTCGAGCTGTATAACAACAACGGCGAATTCGCGGCCTACTTTGATAACAATCTGGCCAGGCGACAGGAGCTGATTGAAGCTGCGCAGCAACAGCAAAATATCGCCGAGTTCATTCTTACTCAGGTCGACCGCTCTATTTTCACCCCGCCGATGCTGCTCAGTCCGGAGCAGCCGCTGCAGCACGTCACCCGGCAGATGAAAGAGAGCGGCGTCGATGCGGCACTGGTCAGGCTCTCAGACGACGACCCGCGTCTGACAGAGAGCCGTGAACATCCGTATGCCATCGTCACCCGGACCAATATGCTGCATGCAGTGATGCTGGATGATATCGCGATCGATGCGCCGGTCGGTGACATCGCAACGTTTCCGGTGCTGCATGTCGATCAGGGCGAGTTCCTGTTCAACGCCATGGTGATGATGACCCGCCACAAGGTGAAACGCCTGATGGTATGTGAAGGCAATCAGGCGGTCGGTATCCTGGATATGATTCAGATCCTGAGTACCTTTTCGACCCATTCCCATGTCCTGACCCTGGCAATTGCGCGCGCGACCAGCATCGAAGAGCTGGCACTGGCCTCAAATAAACAGCGCCAGTTGGTGGAAAGCCTCAGCCGCCGCGGCGTACGCACCCGCTTTGTGATGGAACTGATTTCGGCGGTCAACGAGCAAATCATTGAAAAAGCGTTTGAACTGGTGGTGCCACCAGCGCTGCACGATCATGTCTGTCTGCTGGTACTCGGCTCTGAGGGGCGCGGTGAGCAGATCCTGAAAACCGATCAGGATAATGCGCTGGTCATTAAAGATGGCCTGCAATGGCATCAGTGCGACAGTATCATGCAGACTCTGACCCATACCCTGCTGCAACTCGGTTATCCGCTCTGCCCCGGCAAAGTGATGGTCAACAATCCGAAGTGGGTGAAATCACAAAGTGCCTGGAAACAGACTCTGAGCAGTTGGGTCAGAGCCGCCCGGCCTGAGCAGGTGATGGACATCGCCATCATGGCCGATGCGCATGCCGTGGCCGGCAATAAACAGTTACTTGAACCGGTGCAGCAGCATCTGAGAGATCTGATGGCCGATCAGGAGCTGATTCTGACCGAATTTACCCGTCCTGCGCTGAGTTTTTCCGTACCGCTCACCTTGTTTGGCAATGTCAAAAGCGCCAAATCCGGCCTGGATATCAAACAAGGCGGCATCTTTCCGATTGTGCACGGCATCCGGGCGCTGAGTCTGGAATACAAGCTCGATGTCAACAATACCTTCCGTCGTATTGAAGCCCTGGTCGAGCGTAAAGTGCTGGAACAGGAGACCGGCGATAACCTCAGTGAAGCACTGAAACAGTTTTTCAAACTGCGCCTCGCCCAGCAACTGAGTAACCAGCACAATGCCAACACTCTGGATTTGAAACAGCTCGACCGTGCGGAACGCGATCTGCTGCGCCACAGCCTGCATGTGGTGAAGAAATTCAAACAGTGGCTCGGCTACCACTATCAGATTCGCGACTGACCGGCAGGTAACGATGAACTGGCTAACGCGCCGCTACTGGCATCACAGACTGCAAGGCTCCCCTTATCAGGCACTGTTTACCAAGCCTGAGAGTCAGGTGTTTGTGTCGCTCGACTGCGAAACCACCAGCCTGGATCCCAAACGCGCCGAACTGGTCACCATAGCGGCGACCAAAATTATTGATAACCGTATTCTTACCAGCCAGCCGTTTGAAGTACGGCTGCGCGCCCCGCAGTCGCTCGATTCCGGTTCAGTACGCATCCATCGTATGCGCCATCAGGATCTGGCCGACGGCCTGAGCGAAAAAGAGGCGCTGAGCCGCCTGATTGAGTTTATCGGCAACCATCCTCTGGTCGGCTATCACATTCGCTATGATAAGACGATTCTCGATATTGCCTGCCGTAAGCATTTCGGCTTTCCGCTGCCTAACGACCTGATTGAAGTCAGCCAGATCTACCATGACAAACTGGAACGCCACCTGCCCAATGCCTATTTTGATCTCAGCCTGGATGCCATCTGCCGCCATCTTGATCTGCCGCTGCAGGACAAACATGACGCGCTGCAGGACGCCATCGCCGCTGCGCTGGTGTTTGTACGTCTGACCAAGGGCGATTTGCCCACCTTCACCTCTCCGTCCTGACTACAGCCGGTCCACGGCGTACCACACAGCCTGACCCAGCTCGCAAAAAACTATTTAACTCTCTATTTTTCCAATAAAAAGTCGGCATTCATCCTAAAGTCTAATTGTGCAAACCCGGCCTGTGGCTAACAGTTATAGGCAGATTCGATTTCTTGCCCCGTGTTTGAAACACGGCGCGAAAGGAACTGGCTGTATTCACAAGGAGAATAAGCAATGAGTGAAGCCCACATTTATCCGGTCAAAGCGAACATCAAAGCGAATACCCATGCAGATAACGATACCTACCTGGCGATGTACCAGCAGTCTGTCTCTGATCCGGAAGGGTTCTGGAGTGAACACGGCAAAATTGTCGATTGGATCAAGCCATTCACCCAAGTAAAAAATACCTCATTTGATACCGGCCATGTCGACATCCGCTGGTTTGAAGACGGCACCCTCAACGTGTCGGCCAACTGTATTGACCGCCATCTGGCTGAGCGCGGTGACGAAGTGGCCATCATCTGGGAAGGCGATGATCCGGCCGACGACAAGACTCTGACGTTTAATCAGCTGCACCGCGAAGTGTGCCGCTTCTCCAACGCACTGAAAGCTCAGGGCGTTCGCAAAGGCGATGTGGTGTGTCTCTACATGCCGATGGTGCCGGAAGCCGCCGTGGCGATGCTGGCCTGTACCCGTATCGGTGCGGTGCATACCGTGGTCTTCGGCGGCTTCTCTCCGGAAGCACTGGCCGGGCGTATCATCGACTCCGATGCCAAACTGGTCGTGACTGCCGATGAAGGCGTGCGCGGCGGACGCGCAGTACCGCTGAAGAAAAACGTGGATGAAGCCCTGACCCATCCGGAAGTAAAAAACATCAGCAAAGTCATCGTATTCCAGCGCACCGGCGGCGATGTCGCCTGGCATGAGCATCGCGACGTGTGGTGGCATGATGCCGTCGCGAGCGTTTCTGATGTCTGTCCGCCGGAAGAGATGAACGCCGAAGATCCGCTGTTTATCCTGTATACCTCAGGCTCAACCGGCAAACCAAAAGGCGTACTGCACACCACAGGTGGTTATCTGGTGTATGCGACCATGACGTTTAAATACGTCTTTGATTACCAGCCTGACGATATTTTCTGGTGTACCGCGGATGTGGGCTGGATCACCGGCCACACTTACCTGATATACGGACCACTTGCCAACGGCGCCAAAACAATCCTGTTTGAAGGTGTGCCCAATTATCCAAGCACAGCACGCATGAGCGAAGTGGTCGACAAACACCAGGTCAGCATTCTTTACACTGCGCCAACCGCAATCCGTGCGCTGATGGCGAAAGGTGACGAAGCGGTCCAAGGCACTTCCCGCAGCAGCCTGCGTATCATGGGCTCGGTGGGCGAACCGATTAACCCGGAAGCCTGGGAGTGGTACTACAAAACCATTGGTAATGAAACATCACCGATTGTGGATACCTGGTGGCAAACGGAAACCGGCGGCATCCTGATCACGCCGCTGCCGGGCGCAACCGAACTGAAACCAGGCTCAGCCACTCGTCCGTTTTTCGGCGTGCAACCCGCCTTGGTTGATAACAGCGGTGACATCATTGAAGGCGCAGCCGAAGGTAACCTGGTGATCCTCGATTCATGGCCGGGCCAGATGCGCACCGTGTACGGCGATCACGAACGCTTCGAGCAAACCTACTTCTCCACCTTTAAAGGCATGTACTTTACCGGTGACGGCGCACGCCGTGATGAAGACGATTACTTCTGGATTACCGGCCGGGTCGATGACGTCCTCAACGTGTCCGGACACCGCATGGGGACTGCAGAAATCGAATCCGCGCTGGTGGCGTTTGACAAGATTGCGGAAGCCGCTGTGGTCGGCGTTCCACACGATATCAAGGGACAGGCGATTTACGCTTACATTACTCTCAATGACGGCGTGTTCCCGAGCGCGGACCTGCACAAAGAAGTCAAAGACTGGGTACGTAAGGAAATCGGCCCAATTGCCACCCCGGATGTCCTGCACTGGACCGATGCACTGCCAAAAACCCGCTCAGGAAAAATCATGCGTCGTATCCTGCGCAAGATTGCCACCGGCGATACCAGTAACCTGGGTGATACCTCAACTCTGGCCGATCCAAGCGTGGTCGACAAACTGATTGCCGAAAATCAACAGCTGAATTAAACCAGCAAAATCCATACGTTAAACTCCGGTCGGGGAAACCTGCCCGGAGTTTTGTTTTTCAGTCCCGGCAAGCCGTTATCCAGCCACAGGACGCCCCTTTCTTTTTTACCAATCTGTTAACCTGAGCCCAGTCGCTGACGCCTAACTAGGTGATTAGACCAGTAAATTGCTGCCATTTGCTATGAATTAGCTATAATCTTGGTCAATTTAATAAAATCCGCGTTTTTTTGACAAAAAAAATCTCGCGGATCTGCGATAATATGGGAATATTCGTAATTACAACATTATAAACGGAGATAACAACACAATGTCAGCAAAATTACGCATTCTGGTACTAAATGGTCCAAACTTGAACTTATTAGGCTTGCGCGAGCCAGCCCACTACGGTTCAAACACGCTGGAACAAATTGTAGCTAAGCTGCAGCAACAGGCAGAAAGCGCTGACGTTGAGTTGGAACATCTCCAGTCGAATCGCGAATATGAGCTTATCGAAGCCATTCACCAGGCTTACGGTAAAGTGGATTTCATCATTATCAATCCGGCCGCATTCACCCATAGCAGCGTAGCGCTGCGTGATGCTCTGCTGGGCGTAGCGATTCCCTTTATCGAGGTGCATTTGTCAAATGTACATGCTCGTGAACCGTTCCGTCATCACTCCTACCTGTCTGATAAAGCACAGGGCGTGATTTGCGGCTTAGGTGCACAAGGTTATGAATTCGCTTTGTCTGCTGCCATTCGTGCGCTGCAAACAAAGTAACCCCAAACACTCTGCAGCCCTTTAGGGCTGTCTTACTCACAAGATAAAAGAGAAAGAAACAATGGATATTCGTAAAATCAAGAAGCTTATCGAATTGGTTGAAGAGTCTGGCATTGCTGAGCTGGAAATTTCAGAAGGTGAAGAATCGGTACGCATCAGTCGTAACGGCGTTGCACCAGTAGCACCGATTCAGTACGCAGCGGCGCCTGCGCCAGTTGCGGCACCAGCTCCTGCAGCAGCACCAGTGGCGGCACCAGCAGAAGCTCCAGCTGCTAAAGTGCAAACTGGTCACATGGTTCTTTCTCCAATGGTTGGTACGTTCTACCGCTCTCCAAGCCCGGATGCGGCGTCATTCATCGAAGTCGGTCAGAAAGTTTCTGTTGGCGATACGCTGTGTATCGTTGAAGCGATGAAAATGATGAACCAAATCGAAGCGGACAAATCTGGTGTGGTAACTGAGATCCTGGTAGAAGACGGCCAGCCAGTAGAATTCGACCAGCCGCTTGTAGTCATCGAATAATCGAGGCGCTGTTATGCTAGATAAGTTAGTCATCGCGAACCGAGGCGAAATCGCGCTTCGTATCCTTCGTGCATGTAAAGAATTAGGCATCAAAACTGTTGCCGTACACTCAACCGCAGACCGTGATCTGAAACACGTCCTGCTGGCTGATGAAACTGTCTGTATCGGTCCTGCGAAAGGCATCGACAGCTACCTGAACATTCCGCGTATCATCTCGGCGGCAGAAGTGACCGGTGCGATTGCTATCCACCCGGGTTACGGCTTCCTGTCTGAGAACGCAGACTTCGCTGAACAAGTTGAGCGCAGCGGCTTTATCTTCGTGGGTCCTAAAGCGGACACCATTCGCCTGATGGGTGACAAAGTGTCAGCAATCAACGCGATGAAAAAAGCGGGCGTACCATGTGTACCAGGCTCTGACGGCCCGCTGGACGGCGACGAAGCGAAGAACAAAGCGCACGCGAAACGCATCGGCTACCCGGTCATCATCAAAGCATCGGGCGGCGGCGGCGGTCGTGGTATGCGCGTGGTTCGTTCTGAGAAAGAACTGATCAACGCCATCAACATGACCCGCGCAGAAGCACGTGCAGCATTCAACAACGACATGGTGTACATGGAGAAATTCCTGGAAAACCCACGTCACGTTGAAGTTCAGGTTCTGGCTGACGGCCAGGGCGGCGCTATCCACCTGGGTGAACGTGACTGTTCAATGCAGCGTCGTCACCAGAAAGTGGTAGAAGAAGCTCCGGCACCAGGCATCACTGAAGAGATGCGTAAGTACATCGGTGAACGTTGTACCCGTGCGTGTATCGAAATCGGTTACCGCGGCGCAGGTACGTTTGAGTTCCTGTACGAAAACGGCGAGTTCTACTTCATTGAAATGAACACCCGTATCCAGGTTGAACACCCGGTGACCGAAATGGTGACTGGCGTTGACCTGATCAAAGAACAGCTGCGTATCGCGGCCGGTCAGCCTCTGTCATTCACTCAGGATGACATCAAGATCCGCGGCCATGCGATGGAATGTCGTATCAACGCAGAAGATCCAGAGCGCTTCCTGCCATGTCCGGGCAAGATCACCCGTTTCCACTCACCAGGTGGTATGGGCGTTCGTTGGGAATCACACATCTACTCCGGCTACACGGTACCGGCATACTACGACTCAATGATCGGTAAACTGATCACTTTCGGTGAAAACCGTGATGTCGCGATTGCCCGTATGCGTAATGCACTGGAAGAGATGATTGTGGAAGGCATTAAGACCAACATCCCGCTGCAGCAAGAAATCATGAAAGATGAAAACTTCCAGCACGGTGGCACGAACATCCACTATCTGGAGAAAAAGCTGGGTCTGCAATAATCCCCTGCTGATTTCATCAAAGATGCCCACCTCGGTGGGCATCTTTGTTTTTATGCGCCGCCCTTTGTCAGTGATATGACTGCGCTAAAAGACGCAGCCGCGCTACACAAGCTGCTGCTGGAGTACAAACGCCACTGCTTCTATAAAAGCTCGCTAAATCTGCTACACTCTGCGCCAACTGAACGAACTGAAGAGAGCAAGAGCCATGCCTTGGATTCAAATTAAACTCAATGCGACCAACGAAAACGCAGAAGCCATCAGTGACATGCTGATGGAAGAAACCGGTGCGCTGTCGGTCACCTTCATGGATGCAAAAGACACCCCTGTGTTTGAGCCTCTGCCGGGTGAAACCCGTTTGTGGGGCGATACCGACGTTCTTGCCCTTTACGATGCCGAAGCAGACACTGCCTGGGTACTGGAACAGATTCGTCATAGCCAGCTGTTGGCGCAGGATTTTGCCCATAAAGTTGAGCAGATCGAAGATAAAGACTGGGAACGCGAGTGGATGGATAACTTCCACCCGATGAAGTTCGGCGAACGTCTGTGGATTTGCCCGAGCTGGCGCGATATTCCGGATCCGAGCGCAGTGAATGTCCTGCTTGATCCGGGTCTGGCGTTCGGCACCGGTACCCACCCGACCACAGCGCTGTGTCTGCAATGGCTTGACTCCCTCGATCTGGCGGGCAAAACCGTCATCGACTTCGGTTGTGGCTCCGGCATCCTGGCGATTGCCGCGATTAAACTCGGCGCCGCACGCGTGATCGGTATCGATATCGACCCGCAGGCGCTGCTGGCGAGTAAAGATAACGCTGAACGTAACGGCGTGGCTGACCAGATTGAAGTCTTCCTGCCACAAGACCAGCCACAAGGCCTGGTGGCGGACGTCGTGGTCGCCAACATTCTGGCCGGCCCGCTGCGTGAGCTGTCACCGGTGATCAAGAGCCTGATTAAACCAGGCGGTCTGCTGGCGATGTCCGGCGTGCTTAACACTCAGGCCGAAGATGTGGCTGATTATTACCGTGATGAACTGCAACTGGATCCTATCGCAGAGAAGGAAGAATGGTGCCGTGTGTCCGGTCGCAAACAAGGCTAGATAAGACTTTGCGCGCTAATTGACTGAAAAATAGACCATTTACCAAAACATTTTGTAAATGCTCAAATATTAGTCTTTTCACGCATCGAAAAAATGCGTAAAATGCGCGCCCTTGCTGGTATGAAGCTGTGAACACGTTTTGAAAATCGGAAATTATCAACTTAAGAACAATCTAATCGTCGCACCTATGGCTGGTGTCACCGACAGACCGTTTCGAGAGTTGTGCCTCCGTTACGGGGCTGGTATGGCCGTCAGTGAAATGATGTCCGCTAACCCGGCTCTGTGGAAAACAGACAAGTCGAGAAACCGCATGGTGCATGAAGGCGAATCGGGCATTCGCTCTGTACAGATTGCGGGAAGCGACCCACAGCTGATGGCCGATGCGGCCCAGTTCAGCGTTGAGAACGGTGCGCAAATCATCGACATCAACATGGGCTGCCCGGCAAAGAAAGTGAACAAGAAGCTGGCTGGTTCTGCCCTGCTGCGCTACCCGGATGTGATCGAAGACATCCTGAAAGCGGTAGTGGATGCAGTGAGTGTCCCTGTGACACTGAAAACCCGGACCGGCTGGGACACAGACAATAAAAACTGCGTCCAAATCGCTAAACTTGCCGAAGACTGCGGCATTCAGGCACTGGCGCTTCATGGGCGAACCCGTACCTGCATGTACAAAGGTGAGGCGGAATACGACAGCATTAAAGCGGTCAAACAGGCTATTCAAATTCCGGTCATCGCTAACGGTGATATCGATTGTCCGGAGAAGGCCAGGTATGTGCTGGAGTACACCGGCGCGGACGCTTTAATGATTGGACGCCCTGCCCAGGGACGTCCTTGGATTTTCCAGGAAATCCAACACTATTTGGAAAACGGCACCACGATGCCTGATCTTCCCTATGCGGAAGTGAAAGACATCCTGCTTGGTCATGTGAAGGCTCTCCATCAGTTTTATGGTGAGTATTTAGGCCCACGCATCGCGCGCAAGCACGTTGGGTGGTATCTCAAAGAACATGAGCAGGCGAGTGAGTTTCGCCGTACCTTCAATGCCATCGAAGCAGCACCACTGCAGTTAGAGGTATTGGAAGGTTATTTTGATAACGTTGCATCATAATTAAGAGAAGAGCTAGACCGAATATGTTCGAACAAAATCTGACTTCAGAAGCTTTAACAGTAACTACCGTAACTTCACAAGATCAAATCACGCAAAAGCCACTACGTGATTCAGTTAAAGCGTCTCTTAAAAACTACCTGGCTCAATTAAACGGTCAGGAAGTCACAGAACTTTACGAATTAGTTCTAGCTGAAGTTGAACAACCACTCCTAGACACTATCATGCAGTACACTCGCGGCAACCAGACTCGCGCAGCAACCATGATGGGTATCAACCGTGGTACTCTTCGTAAGAAACTGAAAAAATACGGCATGAACTAATTTCCAATTAGTGCAAGCATTCAAAGCCAAACCCAAGCGGGTTTGGCTTTTTTTATAGCTGATCAAAGAGCCCGCCAAATGGCGGGCTCTTGGATGTGACAAGAATTGTTTATGTCGGGGTAATCCCGTACACCTCTGCCTACACAATCACCCATAACTTGATAATCACCAGCGCCACCAGCGCAGTCGGTAGAGTCAGAAAAGTGAGACCGGCGACGTCATTGACCGGGCCGTTAAAGCGGGTCGCGAACAGATAATTCAGCACCGCGACCGGCATCGAGCAGGCGATCATCAGGTTGGCGGTATGCAGCGGCGACAGCTGGAACAGCAGCGCAGCGCCCCAGGCGGTCAACAGGCCAATCAGCGGACGGTAGACCGACATCAGCGCCAGCTTAAACCAGGGCGCTTCACGCACCTTCATGTGCGCCAGGGCGCGGCCCAGCATCAGTAGCATCACCGGCACGGTAATACTGCCGATCATATCGAACGCCCGCAGCAGAAACTCCGGAATCGGCACATTCAGCCCAAGCAATACGGCACTGACCAGCAACGCCAGCATCGGCGGATTGGCCACCAGCTTGCGCGCTGAATAGGTGCCGGACATCATGCCCATCCCTAAGGTAAAGTGGCTGATTTCAATAATCGAAGAGATGATCACCGCGCCGGCCAATCCCTGCTCACCAAGCAGAGAGTAAGCGATCGGAATACCCAGGTTACCGGTATTCGGGTTAACCAGCACCGGCAGGTAAAAACGCAGTGGCTGGCCCGTTGCTTTGAGCACCAGCCAGGTTACCACCACCATTGCCAGCAATGCCGTAACTGCGCCCAGCACCAACTTGCTCATACCAAGAAAATCAATGTGACTGCCAAGCATCGAGTGCAGCAGCAGGCACGGCATCGCAACATTGACCACCAGCCGTGGCAGGTTGGGATCATCCAGATAAGCAGTCTTTTTACTCAGCAGAGCGCCGAGCAGCGCAATCATAAGCACCGGGAGAATTGCGACAATAAATGCAGCCAGCATGGTGTGTCCTTACACAGGTTGGTCCCGGCACAGCCCGGGGATAGCAGAGCGGCGAGGCCGCCAAAGCAGCAAACAAGGTCCTAATCTACAAGGCATTGCGGGCAAGCACAAATCAATCACGCTGAAAATTCATCCGATCTTCATCACAGCATGCCTTTGCCACTCTATAGTGAATTAATTTCATACTCAGCATGAAAAAGCATCCCTTAACAGCCGTCCGGACATCCGATAATTTAACCCTACACCCATTAATAATTCACCGAGAGGCGCCTTGCTATGTCTACTGTACTTCCTCCTTTTCGTGCTGACGTTGTCGGCAGTTACCTTCGCCCGGATTATCTGCATCAGGCCCGTCGTGATTTCGCCAGTGGTACTATCGACCAAGCGCAACTGACCGCGGTGGAAGATCGTGCCATCACTGAACTGGTGGAAAAGCAGCAACAGGCCGGCCTGAACGTGATTACCGATGGCGAGTTTCGCCGCAGTTGGTGGCATCTCGATTTCATGTGGGGGCTGAATGGTGTCGAAAAAGCGCAGATCGAGCAGGGTTACCAGTTTGCCGCGGTTGAAACCCGCGCCGAAAGCACCCGCCTGAGCGGCAAAATCTCCGGCCACAACCACCCGTTTATTGAACATTTCAAGTTTCTGCTACCGTTGGCTGCGCCAGGTGTCACCCCGCGCCTGACCATCCCTGCCCCGGCCCAGTTTTTAAAAGAGCTGTTGCGTCCGTGCAATAAAGCCCACACCGAGAGCATCTACCCGGATGAAGCCGAGCTGCTGGCCGACATCGCCGCCGCTTATCAGACCTTTATCGCTGAATTGTACGCCGCCGGCTGCCGCAACCTGCAACTCGACGATTGTACCTGGGGCATGCTGACCGACCCGAAAGTCGCCCAAGCGAGCGTAAAAAATGATGCCGCGTGCGGCTGCGGCCACAGCCACGAGAACGGCTTTGATCATCAGGGCGCGATTCAACCGCTGCTGAATAAACTGGTGAAGGTGAATAACGCAGCGCTGCTTGGCGCGCCGCAGGATCTGGTCCTCACCACCCACGTCTGTCGTGGCAACTACCGCTCAACCTGGGCCGCAACGGGTGGTTACGCACCGGTCGCGGATGTGCTGCTCGGTGAGTCTGCCGTCTCGGCGTTTTATCTTGAGTTTGATACCGACCGCGCTGGTGACTTTGCCCCGCTCGCCAAACTGGCCCCCAGCAAACAAGTGGTGCTGGGGCTGGTGTCCTCCAAAGAAGGTCAGCTGGAACCGGCAGACGCGATCGTCGCGCGCATTAAAGAAGCAGCTCAGTACGTACCACTGGAGAATCTGTGCCTCAGCACCCAATGCGGCTTCGCCTCCACCGAAGAAGGCAACGCCCTGAGTGAAGCGCAGCAGTGGGCCAAAATCGCCCTGGTCAAACAGGTCGCCGATGAGGTGTGGGGGTAAATCCCCGACTGGCGCCAACACGCTATGACAAAATTTGGCTGCGCCGGACATGCCGCAGCCCTTTACCCCATTTTGAGCGAGCCGTCTGGTTCGCTCTTTTTTATCTGCCGGACAGCTAAAAACAGGCTCAAACCCGCCTCTGAACCCCAATAAGCACGTGCTTCATCTCCAGCCGAAAGCGCCACGGACACTGCTGAGCGAAAATAATTCGTTCCAAATACGGAATACCTCATCCCACATCCTGCACATTAAAGACCGGTTCCGTTTGTTTGCCAGCACTCTATGCAAGTGCCTGATTTACTGCCTGCGTTACTGCCGCGTTTAAAACGCACAGCCCGCCCTCGCCCCATTACTCAAAGAAAAAATATATTAAATAACATTTATTTACAAAAACTTACATTCTAAAGATCTGTTCGCATAAGTTCAGATAATGGCTACACAAACCGCGTATCAAGCCGGTTTTCACTGCCCAACCCGGGCAGTTCTTGAGCAACCAATCATCATCCCTATCAATATATCTGTCAGCACATCTCAACTCTGCGTGCCATTACTGACACAAGCACCAATACGAATGGTATTGATAATTGTTAACATTAGTAAATATAATGCGCTCCTCTCAACGTTTTGTTTCAAGGATTTACAATCGTGAAGTTCCACTACTCAGCCCTAGCTATCTCTATTCTGTCCAGCTTATATGCCGTGAACAGTGTTGCGGCAACCGCCGCCGATGAAACTCTGGTGGTCACAGCCAATGCAGGTTTAGAGAAAAAAATCACCGATGCTCCGGCATCAATTTCAGTAGTCAGCCAGCAAGATCTGGCCGAGAAAAACTACATGGATCTCGGTGAAGCGCTGAGTGGCCTGGAAGGCGTTGACGTGCGCAGCAGCACAGGTAAAACCGGTGGCCTCAACATCAGCATCCGCGGTATGAGCAGCAGCCATACCCTGATCCTGATTGACGGTATCCGCCAAACCGCCAGTTCAGACACCACACCAAACGGCTTTGGTGAGATGGGCAATGGCTTCGTACCACCGCTGTCTGCGATTGACCATATCGAAGTGATCCGCGGCCCGATGTCGACCCTGTACGGTTCTGACGCGATTGGTGGTGTGGTCAACATCATCACCAAGAAGAATCAGAAAGAATGGGTCGGTAACGTCAGCGCAGGTTACAACCTGCAGGAACACGATAAATGGGGTGATACCTCATCGCTGAGCTTCAACACTTCCGGTCCGTTAGTTGAGGACAAGCTGAACCTCAACCTGCGCGGCACCATCAAGCACCGTGAAGGTTCAAGCATTACCTCGCTGAGCGAAAACAGCGCATCCCGTACGCCTTACCCGACTGAGAGCGACAACTACAACATCGGCGGTAAGCTGAGCTACAACATCAACGACGATCACACTGTGTTTGTTGACGGTCATATCGCTCGCCAGACTTATGACAACAGCGACAGCCAGTTGGGCGATGTCGGCACTTCCGGTGGTGGTTATGAAGATGAGCTGAAATTCAACGAAGATCAGCTCATTATCGGTCACGAATCCACTTTTGACTTCGGTCGCATCCAGTCCGATGCCTCTTACATGGTGACTGAAAACGAAGGTCGTCTGCTGACTTCACGCTCTGGCTTCAGCGGCGCAACCATAGGTAAAGATCGTAAACTGGAAAACAGCAACACTATCGTCAACAGCAAACTGATGACTGATATCGGTTCAGACCACTCTGTCACCATCGGTGGTCAGTACTGGCATGCAGAGATGAAAGATGGCGTGGTACTGGAAAAAACCGGTGAAACCTTTAAGCAAGACACCTTTGCCCTGTTTGCGGAAGATGACTGGTATCTTGCCGATCCACTGATCCTGACTCTGGGCGCCCGTTACGAGCACCACGATTCATTCGGTAGTCACGTCAGCCCGCGTGCCTACCTGGTATGGAATGCCAACCAGAACTGGACCGTCAAAGGCGGTGTCAGCACCGGTTACCGCACGCCGAGCCTGGCGCAACTGCATGACGGTATCAGCGGTATCTCCGGCCGTGGCACCGTTAACGTCATCGGTAACCCGGATCTGGATCCGGAAGAGAGCACCAGTTACGAAACTGGTGTTTACTACGAAGGTGACAACAACTTCAAAGCCAACGTGACTGTATTCGTTAACCACTACAAGAATGCGATCCAGTCTTACGATGTCGACAGCACAACGACATCATACGAAAACGTCGGTAAAGCGAAAATTGAAGGGGTCGAAGTCGGTTCATCCTTCCCGCTGTTCCGCGATGATCTGTCGATGAACCTGAACTACACCTACACCCACAGCGAGCAGGTCGGCGGCGATGACGACGGTGCACCATTTGGTAACACGGCCAAACACATGGCGAACGCCAAAGTGCGCTGGATTGCCAGCGAGTCACTGGATGCCTGGCTGGGTGCGGAATACCATGGTAAAACGCCGCGTTACACCAGCAACTACGACAACCTGAGCGATACGCAGAAATCGATCATGGACCAGAAAGGCAACCTGAAAGCCTGGACTGTGGTCAACATGGGCGCCACTTACGCAATTACCAAAGATCTGAAACTGAACGGTGCGGTGTACAACCTGCTGGATAAAGACTTCACCGATCTGGAGGTGATTGGCGGCGAATACGCGGGTGATTACTTCGATACTTCACGCTCAACGTCAGGTTACGTGAACCCAGGCCGTAACTACTGGGTATCGGTGAATTACGACTTCTGAGTCAGCATGACATTCTAACAAGGTTGCCAGTAACCTTCGGGAGACTCAAAGCAATCTGAGCAATGCCAGAGCCAGCCTTCGGGTTGGCTCTGTTTTTTTTCAGCGCGGACACACCATCATCACGCAGCGCGGCTATTCCAGCGCAGCCAGAATCGAGCAGTGGGTCGCATCATCATCGATATCCCCGCAGCAGGCATCATTGATTTTCTGCAGCGCGGCACGAATCCGGGTCAGCTCGGCAATCTTGTCATCAATCACCTGCAGTTTGGCACTGGTAATCGCTTTGGCTTCAGCGCAACTGTGTTCACTGGCCTCCAAACGAATCTCGAGTAATTCGCGGATCTCCTCCAGGCTCAGACCGAGCGCCTTCGCTTTGAGAATAAAACTAACCTGTTTTAAATTATTTTCATCATACAAACGATAGCCGGACTCACTGCGTCCGGCCGGTGCGATCAGCGCATTTTTCTCGTAAAAACGCAGCGTATCGGTGGAAACTTGGCACCGTTTGGCTAATTCTCCGATTTGAAACATAGTATCTCTCATTGGAAACATAGTATCTCCCGTTGGAAATATAGTATCGCCCATTGACTGCTTGGCTACTTTTTTTGCTTGAAAAACCAGTTTTTAGCTATTATTTTTCCCATGCCAAACGATTGCGCGAGATCTTTTGTAATAAATTGGTTAGAATACGCGCCATCCTGAAAGCCTGGAACAAAGGTCTTTACCAAAACTGACCAAGCTGTGATCAGAACGGATAAAAAATTCCCCTCTGCGTCACCCATGAACACTTTTGGCAAACATCTTTCGTCATTAACTCCATGAATTAAAGGAAAATGGAAGCATGAATAACGCTCGTCCTATTCGCCGTGCACTGATCAGCGTATCAGATAAAACTGGCATTGTTGAGTTCGCACAAGCGCTCGCTGAGCGCGGTGTTGATATCCTGTCTACTGGCGGTACGGCTCGTCTGCTGGCTGAAAAAGGTATCGCTGTGACTGAAGTCTCCGATTACACCGGTTTCCCAGAAATGATGGATGGGCGCGTAAAAACGCTGCACCCGAAAGTTCATGGTGGCATCCTGGGCCGTCGCGGTCAGGATGATGACGTAATGGCCACTCACGCCATTAACCCAATCGACATGGTAGTCGTGAACCTCTACCCATTCGCAGCAACCGTTGCCAAACAAGGCTGTTCACTGGAAGATGCGGTAGAAAACATCGATATCGGTGGCCCGACTATGGTTCGCTCTGCAGCGAAAAACCATAAAGACGTGACCATCATCGTGAACGCAACCGACTACGATCGCGTCATCGCAGAAATGGATGCCAACGACAAATCGCTGACTCTGAATACCCGTTTCGACCTGGCTATTGCCGCATTCGAGCACACTGCCGCCTACGACGGTATGATCGCGAACTACTTCGGTACCATGGTAGCAAGCTACGGCGAGAACAAAGAAGGCGACGAAGAATCTCAGTTCCCGCGCACTTTCAACCAGCAGTTCATCAAGAAACAAGACATGCGTTACGGCGAAAACAGCCACCAGAACGCCGCGTTCTACGTGGAAGCGAACCCGCAAGAAGCGTCCGTCTCTACTGCGCGTCAAATTCAGGGTAAAGCTCTGTCTTACAACAACATCGCTGACACTGACGCCGCACTGGAATGCGTGAAAGAGTTCGCAGAACCAGCGTGTGTGATCGTTAAGCACGCCAACCCTTGTGGTGTGGCACTGGGCAGCGACATTCTGGAAGCGTACAACCGCGCTTACCAGACTGACCCGACCTCTGCGTTCGGCGGCATCATCGCCTTCAACCAGGAGCTGGATGCTAAAACGGCATCAGCTATCGTTGAGCGTCAGTTCGTGGAAGTGATCATCGCACCGAAAGTTTCTGCCGAAGCGGTTGAAGTGGTAGCGGCGAAGAAAAACGTCCGTCTGCTGGAGTGTGGCGAATGGTCAACCAAGACCACAGGTTTCGATCTGAAACGTGTTAACGGTGGTCTGCTGGTACAGGACCGTGACCAGGGTATGGTGACTCTGGATGACCTGAAAGTGGTGTCTAAGCGCCAGCCAAGCGAAGAAGAGCTGAAAGATGCGCTGTTCTGCTGGAAAGTCGCGAAATACGTTAAATCAAACGCTATCGTGTACGCAAAAGGCGACATGACTATCGGTGTCGGCGCAGGCCAGATGAGCCGCGTATACTCGGCGAAAATCGCCGGTATCAAAGCCGCGGATGAGAATCTGGAAGTGGCCGGTTCAGTAATGGCATCGGATGCGTTCTTCCCGTTCCGTGACGGTATCGATGCAGCCGCCGAAGCGGGCATCAAGTGTGTGATTCAGCCAGGCGGCTCAATGCGTGATGACGAAGTTATCGCAGCAGCAGACGAGCACGGCATGGCGATGATCTTCACTGGTATGCGTCACTTCCGTCACTAATTTATTTATGAGGTCCCGGGGCTGATTAGCCCTGGGCATTTATTCTTTTCGTTAGGATAGATTATGCAAGTTTTAATTATCGGTTCTGGTGGTCGTGAGCACGCACTGGGCTGGAAAGTCGCGCAAAACCCTGCGGTTAAGACCGTGTTCATTGCACCAGGTAATGCGGGTACTGCGCTGGAAGCGAAACTGCAAAACGTCAACATCGGCGTAGAAGATGTACCTGGCCTGGTAGCGTTTGCCCAGGACAACGCGATTGAACTGACTATCGTCGGTCCGGAAGCGCCACTGGTTATTGGTGTGGTGGATGCATTCCGCGCCGCTGGCCTGCCAATCTTTGGACCGACCGAAGCAGCGGCGCAGCTGGAAGGCTCAAAAGCGTTCACCAAGGACTTCCTGGCACGCCACAACATCCCGACGGCGGCTTACGCTAACTTCACTGAAATCGAACCGGCGCTGGCTTACGTTCGTGAGCAAGGCGCACCAATCGTCGTTAAAGCCGACGGTCTGGCGGCAGGTAAAGGCGTTATCGTCGCGATGACGCTGCAAGAAGCTGAAGATGCGATCAAAGACATGCTGGCTGGCAACGCGTTTGGCGATGCCGGCAGCCGCGTGGTGATCGAAGAGTTCCTGGACGGCGAAGAAGCCAGCTTTATCGTTATGGTTGACGGCAAAAACGTTCTGCCGATGGCCACCAGCCAGGATCACAAACGTGTCGGCGACAAAGACACCGGCCCGAACACGGGCGGTATGGGTGCTTACTCTCCGGCGCCAGTGGTCACTCAGGAAATCCACGACCGCATCATGCAGGAAGTAATTTACCCGACCGTGAACGGCATGGCTTCTGAAGGCCACCCGTACACTGGCTTCCTGTACGCTGGCCTGATGATCGACGCATCCGGCGCGCCAAAAGTGATTGAGTTCAACTGCCGCTTCGGCGATCCGGAAACGCAACCCATCATGATGCGTATGCAGTCTGACATGGTGGAACTGTGTCTGGCGGCTATCGACGGCAAACTGGACCAGGTTGAATCTAAGTGGGATCCACGTGCCTCAATCGGTATCGTCCTGGCCGCTGGCGGCTACCCGGGCGATTACGCTAAAGGCGATGTCATCTCCGGCCTGCCAACCACAGACGTGGAAGGCGAGAAAGTGTTCCACGCCGGTACCACAGACCAAGATGGCCAGGTGGTGACCAACGGCGGCCGCGTACTGTGCGCAACCGCGCTGGGCAACACTGTGCTTGAAGCGCAGCAACGCGCTTACCAGCTGGCGAAACAAATCAGCTGGGACGGCATGTTCCACCGCAATGACATCGGCTACCGTGCAATTGCACGCGAGCAGGCGGAAAAATAAGCAGGCTGACGGAGTGACCGGTTCGCTCCTCAGTTAAGCCTCGGTATTTTCACCAAGGCTCAGACAGACCAAAGGCGCTCATTGAGCGCCTTTTCTTTTATGCATTTCTGATCTGCATCAGCAGAGTCAAACCTTATCCGTCCTGCTCAGCGATCAGAGCCGGGCGTTTCACACAGTCGTGGCTGTCATCATCCAGAATGAGGATTTGGTCGATGCGTACCGTCTGTTTATCCGCCGAACCAAGAAATGCGACATAACTGTCGAGCGAGGATAACCGGCTGACGACAAAATCCGGCAGAGTCTGATTGAATTCGACCTTGCTGTAGTCGGTGTCGGAGCAGCTTTCAAACACCTCCCCATCCCAGATGCCCTGAATTAGGGTCAGCCCCTGGCTGTCGAGCTGTCTGGTTTTCTCAACCAGCTCACTGGCCTGCTGCTGGTACTGAGCGAGCTGATTCTGATTGAGTGGCAGGACTTTGCCATCGACCCGGTACTGCTGATAAATCGCATCACCGTTTTTATCAAAGCGGATCTGCACCCGGTAAGGCACCAGCTGGCGCTCTTTCGGCTGCATACCCTCGCGAACCACTTCGCGCAATTCACCTTCGTCCCAGCGATAATTGGACTGATACCAGCCAAATCGCTGCGAAACCACGTAATCAGCCGCAGAGACAGTCTGATCCTGCCGCGCGCTGGTCCAGTAAAAGCTGGTCGCGTCGCCTGCGGTTTCACCGCCACTGTAATCACTGATTTGCTGGAGCTGCAGGGGATCGTACGGAAGAGAAGTGGCGCATCCGGCCAATAAGGCCGCACTGAAAGCGGAGAGAAGAAATGGTTTCATCATGAAAAAACGCCGAGACTAAGAATCTCGGCGTAGTATAGATTATTTCACTGAATCTTTCAGTGCTTTACCAGCAACGAACGCTGGTACGTTAGCTGCTTCGATTTTGATCTCTTCGCCAGTCTTAGGGTTACGACCGGTGCGCGCTGCGCGGTGATTTACTTTGAATGTACCAAAACCAATTAGTTGAACCTGGTCACCCTCTTTCAGTGCGCCTTCAACCGCGCCCAGAGTCGCTTCCAGAGCAGCTTTTGCCTGAGCTTTAGACAGGTCTGCTTTTTCGGCAATAAAGTCGATTAATTGGGTCTTGTTCATTAGGTTTCCCTTCTCATAGGTTATCGAATTGAGTTCACTCTAAAGCATAAATGCCCCGTCTGGCAAAGGTTTGTCGCGTAACTTGTGTCTCTCTGACGTAGTTTTAACCATAATATGAGTATTCACTCACAATTTGTTACCCAATGCCGCGAGCGCCTGACTTATTTTTAACGCAAAATATCCCTGGCTCTAGCAGGAAAATCCTCTTTAAGCCTTGTCATATCAAGGCTTTTACCTGATTGAGTGCAGACAAAAAAGCAGCAGTTGCTGTTGTTTTTTCGTCACATAATGTCACCCTTAGCGGGGTAGATGAACCATTAAGGAAGCTCCATGTTTTTGCTTACGATTTACGTCGCGATTGCGATTGGCGTATCGTTTATCTGTTCTGTCCTGGAAGCCGTACTACTGAGTATTACGCCCAGTTACCTGGCGCAGTTGCGCCAACAATCCCACCCGTCATCAGACAAGCTGGCTCAGCTCAAAGCGGATATCGACCGCCCGTTGGCCTCGATCCTGACCTTAAACACCATTGCCCATACCATAGGCGCGGCCAGTGCCGGCGCCCAGGCCGCGCTGGTATTCGGCAGCGAGTGGCTTGGCCTGTTCTCTGCCGCACTCACGCTCGGTATTCTGGTACTGTCGGAGATCGTGCCGAAGACTATCGGCGCCACTTACTGGCGCCAGTTGGCGCCGCTCACCGCGGTCATTTTGCGCTGGATGGTCTGGATTCTGGCCCCCTTCGTCTGGTTTTCGCAGCAGATCACTCGCCGTTTGGCCAGCAACAGTCAGTTGCCGCGCATGCGTGAAGAGCTGTCGGCGATGGCGATGCTGGCCGATGAAAGCGGCGAACTGGCGGAAGGTGAGTCGAAAATGCTGCACAACCTGCTCGCGATCCGCGATGTACTGGTCACCCAGGTGATGACGCCGCGTACGGTGCTGTTCCGGGTTCCGGCCGAGCTGACCATTGATGAGTTCCTGACCCAGCACCGTGATACGCCGTTTTCGCGCCCGCTGATCTACACCGAAACCACCGATAACATTATCGGCTTCGTCCACCGCCTGGAGCTGTTCCGTCTGCAGCAGAACAAGCTGGGCAGCAAGCAGCTGGGCGCGGTAATGCGTCCGATCCATGTCCTGCTCAACACCCAGACCTTGCCGGTTGCGTTTGAGCAGATGATGCAAAGACGACTGCAACTGGCCCTGGTGGTGGATGAATACGGCACAGTACAGGGGCTGCTGACCCTGGAAGACATCTTTGAACACCTGCTGGGAGAAGAGATCATCGATGAAGCTGACCGCACCACCGATATGCAAAAGCTCGCCACCGAACGCTGGGAACGCTGGAAAGCCGAGCACGGGGTACGTGAGAGCCGCGATGATGAGGACGATCAAACCAAATCCGGTTTCTAACCGCTATCTCAGCGCCTGACAGTACGCAGAAAAAAGCGCCGCCCTGATTGCAGAGCGGCGCTTTTTTATCGGTTGGCAGCAGCGGTTACTGCTGTGAGGCCCGCTCGTCATTCAGCGCGGGTTCAATCCAGGCTTGCGGCGCAGCCGGGCTTAAACGGCGAAAGTCACTGCCGGTCGGCGCCTGCGCCACGCGCAGACCAAACTGCGGCAGCACCGCATAAACATGGTCAAAGAGATCCGACTGAATACGCTCATATTCAACCCACTCGGTATTGGCCGCAAAGCAGTACAACTCCATCGCAATACCTTCATGCGTCGGTGCTAATTGGCGCACCATCAGGGTCATCGACTGGTGGATTTCCGGATGGGCACGCAGATAACGTTCCAGATAAGCACGCAAACTGCCAAGGTTGGTGAGATGACGGCCGTTAATCAGGCTGCCGTCGTCATAGTTATGACGCTGGTTAAAAGCACTGATCTCTTCCACTTTGTGTTTCAGATAGGGCTCGAGCAATTTGGCGCGGGTCAATTGCTCCACTTCCTGCGGCGACAGAAAATGCACACTGGTGGCATCAATCAGCACACTGCGCTTGATACGCCGGCCACCGGAAACCTGCATCCCTTTCCAGTTTTTAAACGAGTCGGAGATCAGCGAATAAGTCGGGATGGTGGTAATGGTTTTGTCCCAGTTCTGCACTTTAACCGTGGTCAGGCTGATATCAATCACATCGCCGTCGGCACCGTATTTCGGCATCTCCAGCCAGTCACCGACACTGAGCATCTTGTTGGCAGAGAGTTGCACCCCCGCCACCAGGCCCAGGATCGGGTCACGGAACACCAGCATAATAACTGCGGTCATCGCACCCAGGCCACTAAGCAGGATCACCGGCGACTTGTCGACCATAATCGAGGTCGCCAGCAGTGCAGCGATGACAAAGAAGACGATTTTCAGGCTCTGGACGATGCCGCGTACCGGCATATTGCGTCCGAAGGCCGTGCGCGCCAGCAGGGTATCGGCCACATCCAGCGCCGAGAACAGCGCCAGTAGGGTAAACAACACCACCCACAAGGCCACCAGCGTCACGATCCATTCGCGGATGATGCTTTCCTGCGACAGCCAGAGATTAGCCTGTATGCCGATCAGCATGCCCTGAATAACCAGGAAAATACGGCTGAATAACTTACCGGAGAACAGCGCATGGCGCCACATCGCACGTGATTGATCCGCGCGGCGCTTGAGCGTACCGACAATGCCGCGCTGCAAAATAAAATGCACCACGACCGCAATCAGGACAATCAGCCCCAATGCCTTCGAAATCTGCATTAACTGCGTCATTTCAATGCCGTTCTGGCTCAGCCAGTTTTCAACAGACTGCCACATACCCTCTCCTTATTACTTTGCCGCCGGATAACCCAGCACCACACTACGCACAGACATTGAGCATGGTACCGTATTCAGATGGCGTTTTGTGTGTCCGTCATCTTTTATAACAAAAACCCGACCTGACATTGAAAAAACGCTGAAATGAACATGCTGCTTTGCCGTACCTTGCTCCCTGATTTACACAAACAGGCACGATTTTCAGAAATAAACCCGATTTACCGAGACAGGCTCGACTTGCAAAACCTAAGAGGCAAGTAGTCATCATTCGTCCTCAATGTGTAAACACATTTCAGGACGAGACACATTTCAGGACGAGACAAACAACATAAAAAAAGCAGGCTAAAAAGCCTGCTTCTCACCATCCATCCGAACCAAGAGGATTAAAGTTCAATACCAATGTTGCTGACGCACTCATCACGCAGCTCAAAACGCAGGTCTTTAATCAGCTCGATATCGCGCTCGGTCGCTTCACGCAGCGGACGGTACAGCGCCCACTGCACATCCCATTCACCGCACACCGCTTCATTCTCTTTCTGGTTAGCGTTGCTGATGCTCTCACCGGTTTGTGCTTCTTCCAGTTGAGCCACAGTCTGGACCGAGATCTGGCTGACTTTCTGCATCGATTCGTACAAACCGTCACGATCGAGCAGACCGTGCAGCAGAGTCGCCAGTGCTTCACAGGCATCAATCGCCGGATACACCATGTAAATATCAAACTCTTCTGACGTCGGGATCAACTCCTCCAGCTTTTCCAGCTGACGCTCGAAGTTGATTTTGGCGTTTTTCACCGTCATCAGTTCCCACACCGCATCGAGAATATCACGGTAACGACGCGGATCCGCAAATTGGGTATGTTCACAGAACATGGCGTAATTTGGGTACATGCGTTCACACAGGCTCGCCATAAAGGTAATCTGTTGCCAAGGTTCGAACTTCTCAAGGCGAAGTTGCAAAGGGTTCTGTAACCCATTTGATGTCTGTAACATGGTCACTCAATTCGTTGCGGATAAAGACAGCGGAAGTGTACTGGATAACCAGCGGGGAAAAAAGGCGCATCTATGAACAATTTTACGCATCAGCTGTATATTTTAACCGAGCATGATGAGCTCTATCGCCGGGCGATTGAAACGCTCAATCTGCCGGACCTGACCATCACCACCAACCGGGATGAAGCCACCCTGTTACTGGCTGCACCGCCAATGGCCGCACCGTACCTGAATGACTTCCCGCGCCTCACCTGGCTGCAGTCGGCCTATGCCGGGGTCGACGCCCTGATGGCACCGGGCTTGCGCCAGGATTATGAGCTGACCAATGTCAAAGGCATCTTCGGCCAGCAAATCGCCGAATACGTGCTGGGCTACGCGATAAGCCATTACCGCCATTTTGCCTGCTATCAACAGCAGCAAACTCAGCAACGGTGGCAACCGCACCTCTATCAGTCACTGAGCGGCAAAACAATGACCATACTCGGCACCGGTTCCATTGGCAGCCATCTGGCCAAGGTAGCCAGTGCCTTCGGTCTGGAAGTGATTGGCGTCAACCGTTCTGGCATTCCGCCCAAACAGAGCCAGTTCACCACCACCTATCATGTCAACGAACTGGGCGCGGCACTGGCGAAAGCAGACATCATAGTCAACACCCTGCCCAATACACCGGACACCATTGGCCTGCTCGGCGCGGAGACTTTTGCCCACTGTCACCAGGCATTGCTGTTTAATGTCGGACGTGGCAAAACTCTGGTGGAAGACGATCTAATCCCGGCCATCGACGCCGGCCAGCTGGCGCACGCTTTTCTCGATGTGTTTGTCAGCGAGCCACTGACCGCTGACCATCCATTCTGGCGCCATACGGCGATTACCGTCACGCCACACATTGCTGCGCTGAGCTTCCCTGAGCAGGTCGTGGAAATTTTTGCCGCCAACTACGCCCTGTGGCGCGACGGCTTCCGCCTCCAGCACCGTATCGATTTCAGTAAAGGTTACTGATGCGCCGCGCAGACATTCCCACCACCGATCCGCTGCAGCCGCTGCTGGAGGAGATCCGTCACTGCCGGGTGTGCGAACCCGATTTGCCACTCGGCGCTAACCCGGTGATTCAGGCTCATGGCGATGCACGCATCCTGATCATCGGCCAGGCGCCGGGGCTTAAAGTGCACCAAAGCTCCGTGCCATGGAACGACCCAAGCGGCGACCGGCTGCGCAGCTGGCTCAACATCGACCGCGACACCTTTTACGACCCGCGCCAGGTTGCCATCATGCCAATGGGGCTGTGCTACCCCGGGCGGGGCAAAAGCGGCGACCTGCCGCCACGCAAAGAGTGCGCGCCACTGTGGCACGCCAAAGTATTACAGCAACTGCCCAATATTGAACTGACACTGCTGATCGGCCAGTACGCGCAGAACTATTATTTATCCGGGGTCACTCAGCCAGAGAAGCCAAAGACTCTGACCGAAACCGTGCGCCAGTGGCAACTCTGGGCGCCGCACTATGTGCCGCTGCCGCATCCGTCACCGCGTAATACTTTGTGGTTGAAGAAAAACCCATGGTTCGAAACCGAGGTTGTGCCCTTTTTATCTAAGCAATTACATGACATTCTCAATTGTCAGAAAAAAGTCAAAAACCTGATCTGACTCATAAAAATGTGACACTCTACCAAGAAATGCGTTTATCTCAAAAACACATACATATAGTATTCAGTGCACAAATACGTCTTGTAGTGCCACTGATTTGATAACATGCTAACCATAAAAAGAAAGCTCATTCTCGGCTTATGCAGTCTCGCGCTGTTGGCCTGTCAGTCGACCACCGCGCCGGACTGGTACAGCGCACCACCAACCAATGACCCGCAGTACCTCACCGCCGTCGGTCAGGGCCTCAATCTGACTCAGGCCAAGCAATCGGCACTCAGTCAAATCAATGCCCAGCTCTGGACCCAAATCAACTCCTCGTTTGTCTCACGCGACATCGTCCAGAGCCGTAACCAGTCTGAGCATGCCAGTTCTCTCATCGATAACCATGTCAACAGCAAAACCGCCAATATCACTCTGACCGGCATCGATTATCCGCAGGTCGCTAAGAACGATATCGGTTACTACGTCCAGGCGAAAGTCAGCCGCGACACCGTGGTGCGCCAGCTGCGCTCCGAGATTGAACAGAGTAACCGTCATGCACAAGCCGTGCTGCAACAGCGCCAGCATCAGGATGCCCTGTTGTGGTGGCTGGCCAACCGCGCGCAAAGCGAGCAAGCTCAGGCCGTTGCCGTGCGTCAGGCGATGTTGCGTGCCCTCGGTCAGGACGATATACCTAAGGCAGAAAGTATCGACCAGCTGGCTTCGGCACTGGCGCAAGCGCAGTCCGGCATTGTTATCCGCGTCTCCGCCAGCCGCAAAGATCAAAAAAGCGCTGAGCTGCTGGCAGAGCAGTTTTCCAAGCAAAGCCTGAAAACCACGTTCAGCGGCACCCCAAATACCACCCACGTACTTAAATTAACGTCACAGTTGCGCCAGAGCACGGTCGGCCAAGCCTATATTTCTACGCAGTTTACGACACTAAAACTCCAGGGTCGTAACGGCAACATACTCGCGAGTCACGAGATTATTTCCAGTGGTAACTCACTGACCAATTATACCTTCTCGAAAGAAGGGGCTGAGCGCAATTTCGCAGACACTGTCAGCGCTCAAGGGCTGTGGACTTCACTTGGAATTCAATAAACAGAGGCACGGGATTGCATAAGAAAAGCTTGGTATTAAACCAGCAAGATCCCGGGTTCAAATAAATAAAGAAAATAACAATATGGAGTTGTCTATTATGTTCAAACCAACCGCAGTGGCGCTGGGTGTGTCGGTTCTACTTTCTGGCTGTAAATTGATGGGGGAAGATGCCATCTGTACCCCGGATACCGCCGTGCCATTAGCACAAGCGGCAGTGACCGCAGCCTCAAGTGAAGACCGTAAAGTGATCGTATTACCTGTCGATATGGAATATGAAGACAGTGCACAGAAACGCATGAAGTCGAGTATGCGTAACTCACTGGAAAGTCAGGTTATCAGCACAGGTACTCAACTGGTCGACCGTAAACTGGCCAACAAACTGAAAAGTGAAATCAAGCTGGCAGAACAAAGCGGCCGTTACAACACCAAGGGCGTGCCGATTGCGGATTACGCTGTGCTGACCGAAATCACCAACTCAGATTTGTCGGCGTCTTTCAGTGAGTCTTACACCTATAAAACCAAAAAAGGCGAAACCAAACGTGTGCCGTCGAAATGCAGTTTTACCGTCGACGTCAAAGCGATCGTCAAAGTGGTTTCCCTGCCGGATATGGCTCTGGTGAAACGCATTGAGATCAGTGGCGATGAAAGCGCCACCAGCGAAACCCGTGATTCACGTTGCCCTATCTCGCCGGCCAGTTACAAAGGCATGGCAACCAAAGCGGCGGCAGAAGCGGTTGAATATAGCGGCGACATCAAAGAGCTGCTGGCAGCACAAGCCTCGGTACTGGAGCTGCGTCAGTGTGAAACCGGCTCTATGGTTAAAATCGGTGTGGGTTCAGACAAAAACGTGCAACCAAACGACGAAGTCTCTTTCTCCACCATTATGAAAAACGCTTCCGGTGAGAAAGAAACCTTTGCTGTCGGTGAAGGTGAAGTGGTCAACAACCCTCAGCACGGCATCAAGCCAAAATATTCCTGGGTGAACATCGACGAAGAAACAGCACTGAAACTGCATATTGGAGATGCGGCGAAAATCGTACCGTCAACGTGCCAAAACTTATTTGATTTGCAGTGCCACACCAAAAACATGATGGAAACGGCGGGACTATAAACCATGAAAAAAACGATATTAATGAGCCTGATGGCACTGTCGCTGGCGGCATGTAACAGCACTCAAACTGTAGAGCAAGCGCAGCAGTTCGCGCAGTGTACTTTCCCGGATGCACCAACCACAGAAGCACCCGCCTGGATCTGTGATGTGATGCCAAACGATCTGGAAGCCGGAGCCATGGGTTACGCCAAAAAAAGCGTTGCGGGTATGGGCGTGATGCGCAAAGTGGCCATCAACGAAGCACGCGTACAACTGGCCGCGCAATTCCAGACCGACGTCAACAACCTGTTTAAACAAGCGGTGGAAAGTTCGGTCGATACCGATGAAACCGGCGCGATCGAAAGCGTGGTTGAGACGTTTGAAAGCGTAACCAAAAACGTGGTGACCCGTAGCCTGTCTAACAGCAAGCTGATCGTCAGCCAGGTCAGTCCGACCGGCGGCCTGTACGTACTGGTGGGTATGGACAAAGCGACCTATCAGGCCAACGTGGATCAGGTAGTCGATGCGGCGGCCAAAGAGTCTCAACTGTGGAGCCAGTTCAATTCAGAGAAAGCTGAGCAAGAGCTTAGCAATGCGCTGAATTCACTGAAAACCATGTGATATCAAAGCGGATAAGCCGTGATTTCCCTCTGGTTCGCCATGGTCATCACTGCTTAACCTGATACAGAAGTATTCAGACGGGTAAATCATATCAGCAGGGAGAAGGACTCTCCCTGCTGGTGTCTCACTCGCTGATCGATTGGTTAGGACCTGCCAATGCGACTATTTTCGAAAACACTTATCGCCCTTTCACTCTCCGCTCTCTGTTCCGGCAGTTTTATCGCCCATGCGACCACGACAAGCCAGGACGCCGAACTGACCCAAGCCACCGCCCAGGTACGCAATCCGCAGGATCGCTCTGCCGAGTTTGCCAAATGGGTCGATGAGCGCCTGAATGAATACGAAACGTGGCGCGAAGATTACACCCGCGATCTCGACCACAAGCGCCAACAATTGATTGACCAGTGGGGCAGCGCGCAAATCTCCGATGCCACCACAGATGTGGAATACAGCACCGACAGTACGGTGAGAAAAGTGGTCGATTATCAGAACAACACCGCAACCGTATCTGTCCTGGTCGACGCCAGCATGAGTGATGAGCAGGCCAAGCAACTGCTACTGGCACAAACCGCATTACCGGATGGCGCAACGGCCGACCTGAATCAGGCGACCCTATACCAGCAGAGCGTCAAATACTCAGGCGCCGAAGAGAAACGGGAAACAGATTTTGTCCTCAGCCAGACCCGCGCCCAGATGAACGAATTTGATGTCCAGGCCGAACGCCTGGTGATGGCCAATATCGGCATCAGTGATCAATTTATCTATCAGCGCGCCTACATTAAAAAGCTGGCCCTGATTGACGAAGCCAAACTGCGCGTCCAGGCAATCCGTGAACAGTACAGCGCCAAACGGGCAGAACTCGGCATACCGGAACCTGAGCGTACAACCAGCGAGCCAACGAAGAGCGTGGTTCAAAGCGATCCTGTTTCTAAACGCGAAGCTGTTTCTAAACACGCTTCCGTTTCTAAAGATAATGCCGCTGAGAAAAACACCGCCGGTCAGCAAAATAATAACGGCGAACAAACTGAGCGTCAGATTGTCACCGTCAGCACGCAACAGCCGGAAACTGGCGCGCAGCAAGCGACGGCTTCTAAGGCAAGTGCGCAAGCAGCAAAGGCAGCACAAACCCAAAGCAGCCAGCCAAACGAGAAATCTCAGCCTGCCGTGAAAAAAATCGTCAGCTACAAGATCAGCCTGCCCAATAACAGCCTGACCAAACGTGCTCAGCAGTATCAGCCGATAGCACAGCAAGAGAGCGAAAAGTTCTCGGTCAACCCGGCGCTGGTCATGGCGATCATGCACAGTGAATCGGCGTTCCGCCCGGAGGCAAAATCCCACGTGCCGGCCTTTGGTCTGATGCAAATCGTGCCGACCACCGCCGGTCACGATGTCAATCTGCAGGTACGAAACATTGATGCCCCCATGCGCGAAGCCGAACTGTATCAGCCGCCGGTCAACGTCGAAACCGGTACCGCCTATCTGCATATTCTCGACAGCAAGTACCTGAAAAACATTAAGGATGAGCAGAGCCGGCTGTACTGCACCATCGCCGCCTATAACACAGGGGCTGGCAACGTGGCGCGCGCCTTTAACCCGGATCGTTCAACCAATATTCGTAAAGCCGCCACCACCATCAACCAACTGACGCCGCAGCAGGTTTACCAGCAGTTGATGACCAACCTGCCTTACGACGAAACCAAGAATTATCTGAAAAAGGTATCGGCACGTATTGCGCTCTACCAACCGCAAAGCGCGCTTTAAGCCTCTTGCGGGCCAAGCAACAGTAACAGAAACAGAAACAGGAGCAGCGGCGATGTTGCGCTTAATGCCGATAATTTTAATCGTGACCGGTATCTATATCGGTATGCAATATAAGGACACCCTCATTGACTGGCTGGGTCAGGACTCGCTCGATAACATCGAAGACCTGGCGACGGAAATGGTCAGTCAGAGTGGTGATGCCATTGTCGATAAACTGAAAGAGATGAAAGAGTAGTCATGTCAAATCAGCAACAAACTCTGGACCAGTCCGGGCAGCCACAGGCTGAACAAGGCAGTGTACTGAAACAGCAGTGGGGCAAAATCATCGCTCTGGTCTCTATCGTCGCGATTGCGCTGGGCAGTTTTAATGACAGCATGGACGCGCTGGAGAAAATCTACGATTTCTCGCTGGCCCAGTTCACCGACATTCCCTCCCAGAACAAGCTGGATAAAGTCTACGTGCGCGCTTCGGCTAGCGTGCTGGATGAAGCACTGGGCGCACCGGTTTACATCAAGCGCTCCGGTGCCGGTGATGTGATCAAGTATTATCAGGATGACCGCTTTGTGCTGTCGGCAGTGATCAAAGATGATGCGATTGCGGCCTACCTGGTCTTTCCGGCCAACGGCTTTATGCCGGATACCAGCAAATCGTCCGGCGGCAGCGATCTGCTGCGCAGCCACTTTGACGACCAGGAAGGCGTGAGCGATCTGCGCGCGGCGCTGTCGCGTATGCTGACCTACTATATTGAAGAGAACACCGGCGGCGAGTTCAATACTCTGTATAACTCGGTCAGCGGCTACTCGGATTTTGAAACCAGCCTGAGTGAGCAGCAACGTGCCCAGTTGGGTCGTCTGGTTGACGATATGCTGCTGGGCGATGATGTCAGCGATGCCGCGCAAACTCTGCGTCACAATCTGATTCCGAACTTTTACGGTTACAGCACCATCGGCCTGTCAGCACTGGAAGATGCGATTCTGACCAAATCCGAGTTCCGCCTTATCCAGCCCTGAGCTGTCACAACGGAACCCGAAAATAAAAAGGCCGCGTCCGGTATCACTGGGCGCGGCCTAACGTGCCTTGCGCCTGAAAGCCAGCAAAAATCACATCGGTGCGCTCATCCGGCAGTAAGGCTTTGAGATAATCAACAATCCGCCCGCCCTCGCACATGCCGGAAGCCGCCACCACAATCGAGGCTTCACCGGTAGAGGCGAGGCGATTGACCAGCGCCAGATGCGAGCGGTGATCTTCAATCAGGACACACTGGTCAAACGCGAGCGGATGACGGTGCATTTCCAGGCGTTGCTTAGCCTCCTCACCCCACAACTGTTTAAAGCGGCGATACGATTCCGTCACCTTTTGCGCCATCGGTGAATCGAGAATAATCGGCAGGTCGGCCTTGATCTGATGCTGATAAACCAACTGCTCAATATCAAACAGCAGCTCCTGGGTGCGTCCGACACTGAACGCCGGGATCAAAATCGTGCCGCCATCAGCCAGCGAGCGAGTAATAATCTCGTTGAGCTTTTGCGCGCGCACTTCCACCCCGTCATGCTGCGAACCGCCATAGGTGGTTTCCAGCACCAAGTAATCGGCATGCATCGGCGCAACCGGATCCGGCAGCAGAGGGGTATTACTCGGTCCCAGATCGCCGGAGAAGATAATCACTTCCTGATTGGGCAGCTGAATTTCCACATAAGCTGAACCGAGAATATGTCCGGCCGGGACAAACTGACACTGCAGCATATGCCCCTGCGGCGATTCAATCCGAAACAGCGTCTCGTACTCAACCGGCTCCAGCAGATGATCAATCTTATCCAGCACCACTTCACGCTGTTTGGCGGATAAATCCGACTGCAGCTTCATGCCATCTTGCAGCATCAGCGGGATCAACTCTGCCGTGGCCGGCGTGCAGTAAATCGGCGCGCTGAAACCTAGGGCAATCAGCCACGGCAGACGGCCGATATGGTCAATATGGGCATGGGTCAGCAGCAGCGCCTGTATCGGCTCGATATCAAATTCGGCCTCTTCATCCTGCACATCCTGGCCCTGAAACATGCCGCAGTCGATCAGTATCGCCAGGTCATCAACCCGCAGTTCGTGGCACGAGCCGGTCACTGTATGTTTACCGCCATGATGAATCAGTTGCATTCTGCACTTCCTTAATTAGGCTCGTTGGAGAAATCAGCATAGCCTCTACAAGCACGGCCAAGTTTGACATAAGACGGAAAAACCAAATGTACTCAGGTAAAAGATAGAAATGCCAAATAAAGATAAATAATGGAATTTGAAAAAATGTGGAATATGCGTAGTGAAATTCCACATGATCCAGGCAGTCTGTCTATTCTGGCTTTGAGGAGTTTTGGTTTTGAGTTAGAATTTCGTTTTATAAATATCAGCAATAACAAACGTAACGGACTAAACGATTAGCTATGGTTCTGGAACTTACCTTCATTCTTTTCAGCTCATTCGCGATTCTTTTCTTGATGAGAAAAGTAGCAACACGCATAGGTTTAGTTGACCGACCTAACGCCAGAAAAATGCATCAGGGTGCAGTGCCTCTAGTGGGTGGCATTTCAACCAGTATTGTCTTAGCTCAGTTTTTGACCTTTCGACCAGACATCATACCTCACAGCCAGCTGTTTGTAGTTTCCATCATTATCTTAACGATTGTTGGTGCTCTTGATGATAAATTTGATTTAAGTGTCAAAGTTAGAATCATCGTCCAGGCCACTTTATCTGTAGTGATGATGCAAGTGACTGGAATCGAGCTCCATAGTTTAGGAAATATATTAGGGACAGGGACAATTAATCTCGGCTGGTTTGGCTCGGTCATCACTGTAGTTGCAGTAATTGGAGCCATTAATGCCTTTAATATGGTGGATGGTATTGATGGTTTACTGGGTGGGCTTTCTATTGTTACTTTTGGAGCAATTGCTGTTTTATTAAATGCTAACGGTCAACATGAATTATCTTATTTATGTTTAGTTATTATAACTGTAATGCTGCCTTACATTGTTATGAATCTCGGTATATTCGGACGTAAACGAAAAATATTCATGGGCGATGCTGGTAGTATGATGATAGGTTTTACAGTCATTTGGTTGCTACTAAACTCCAGCCAAACAGGCATTTCTCCACCAATGCGTCCGGTAACTGCTCTTTGGTTAATTGCTGTTCCTTTGATGGATATGGCCGCGATTATGCTGCGTAGAATTAAGCGTGGTGACTCACCATTTAAACCAGATCGTGAACATTTACATCATATTTTTCAACGATTAGGCCTAAGCTCAAAGCAAACATTAGCTGTAATATGCACTATTGCAATGGGATTTGCAGCTTTTGGTATATTTGGTGAAGTAGCAAAAATTAGTGAGGCTATAATGTTATATACCTTTATAGCATGCTTTATTATTTACGCAACACTACTAACTTATGTTTGGCGTATTACATCTTTCTTAAGAAAATCGCTGAAGTCCAAATAATCAGAATCTGATTAATTTTAATAAAAAGGTTAGCAAGAGTCATCAATAAACAATAATATTAAACTATGTTTTTTGTTTAGAATCAATATATTCTTTAAACGAAGAAGATAAGTTTGGACAAATCCAAAGCTTAAAAAGGTCAAAATACAAACCTCGCCTATTCTTAACTAAAAGTAGCAATGTAGTAATAGCACGCAACATTCTATAAAAAGAGAAAGCAATAAATCCTCTTGTCTTCTTGAAATATAAAAATCTTCCAATTTCTAGATTTTTAATTTTAAAATCACTTTTATCACCCGTAATTGAAGACACTGCATGTGTTATGATTATTTCTGGTAAAATAAAACAGCTTCCACCACTATCTCTAAATCTTTTAAAAAACTCTGTTTCTTCGAAATATAGGAAAAAATCAGTATCAAATCCATCTAAACGCTCAAAAACTCCCTTTGGTATACAGCAGAAAGCGCCAGAGACATAATCTACTTCAAAAGGTTGATCTAAGTTCCTATCAACTTTTTTAGATGTAGAAAGATTTTTTACAAAATCAGGAAACATATAACTTATCAAAGAAACATTAAGCAACTCTTGCTTCAAAGATGGGAAGCAACCAAAAGAAACCGTTGACTGTCCCTCCTCGTCGATTATATTAGCACCCAATACATAGTCTGCACGGCTTTCTTCTTCAGAATAAAAACTATTAATTTTCTCTACAGCATTTACACATAAAAATGCATCAGGGTTAAGTAGAATTAAATACCTACCGATAGCGTGTCTGGCACCTAAATTAACTGCGCAACCAAAACCGCTATTACTATCATTATAAATTAACTTTAATTTAATCTCTGAGAATATTTCCAATTCAGAGAGATCATCACCCGAACAGTTATCAACTACAATTATTTCATAATCATGATGGAGAGTATATTTAATCACACTTTCAATGGACTTCTTGACCAAGTCTATTGACTTATAGTTAACGTAGACAATGGAATACATTAATGTTTACCTCAACTTTTTAATTAATTGGTTGATATTTTTGTCTAAGCAAAATTCGCTTCTAAAAAAATTAATCCTTTCGTTGAAAAAATCATCATAGAAATAGGATGTGTCAAATATCTTCAACAAGGCAGATTTTAATTGTTCCGTAGAGTCGTTATCAATAATTTCGCCTAACTCACCATTTTTGGTTAAAATATCAGAACCATCTACGTTAGTAGTAAGTAATGCCATTCCCATGTAAGAGGACTCCACCATCGCTAAAGAGAGGATTTCCCACCTAGATGTAACTAACATAATCTTACTATTAGAATAATAATCAAATAAACTTTTTCTATCCAAAACACCCACATATTTAACTGAATCTTTCATCAATGGTTTATCCCGATAAAAACTAAGGAGACTATTAGAAAAATCAGAGGTAATAGGCCCTATCAAAAATATTTCCCAACCGTTAGTAGAATGAAGTCTCTTTAATGCTTCGAGTAACATTTCATTGTTTTTCTGATAATCACCAATACGACCAACAACTAATATCCTGTTGACCCTAGCTTCCCAAGGTAATGGTGCACAACTAACGGTAGGAGTATATAGAGAGTTAGGGAAGTAAATTACTCTGTCATTTAAAAAGTCAAACTCACGTAGAACATTAAAAAACTGCTTACTTTCGGTACTAATCACATTTGGGAGGCGTAGCAATCCCCTCAACAATATAGATTTTAAGCTAGATTTCTTTGACAACAACTGTTTAAGTTTAGGAAACCTGGTTGAGTCCATGTCCATTTTTAAATATATCTTCTTTCCAAACACTTTGAAGAAAAAAGCTAATAAATATGTTTCTCGCTTTAAGTGAAACAAATGTACAATCGTTACTCTATTCTTGATAGAAAAAATAAATGCACGGAACATAAAACCGTATTTTGACTTAGCAGATAAAGGAGTTAATACGAAATTATCCCCATAATCATGATTAATTTTTTTTCCAGTTCTATCCCAATAGATCAAATAGACAAGACAACCACTAGCACTTCCAAAAGCAGCTGGTATCATTCCTACATCTTTGGTTAAGTGAACTTTTTCAAAGTTTTGGAAAATTGTCGCAAATATCATAGATGAATTAATTCTCTTCTAATAAATATAATAACGTTTAATAATCTTAGTCTAAAATAAATTGTAATTTGGTAAAACCTAGCCGTTATATATAAACAATGGGGAGTAAATACCTATAAAACCAATAAACTTATGGAGCATTCACTTACATTTCATGTGATTGTTAATCAAAAATTCCCTTAAATATTTACCCGCAAAAAAATCATCTTTTTTATAAACTGAGTATATTGATTCATTTACTTTAAATATTTGTTCTTTTAGGATTTTACTAGTACTACCAATAAGACCAAGATTTTTAGTATAAATGAAATTAGCAATTTCTAACTGGTGTCTATCTATTCTATCAATATTAGGGAATACTATTATTTTTTTGCTCTTTTCTAAAAGCTTATACACAGACCCTGCACCGGCATGAGTTATAATAACATCAGCTTCGTCATAATATTTGTCAATTTTCTCAGTAAAAGAAAAGAACTCGGCATTCTGTGGTATATATTTACCTGTTGCGATTTGCATAACAACACTAATACCATCTATTTTTGATTGGTCGATATACTTAATCAAAGAGTCAAATGGTGTAGTACCTACAGTTACGAATACGTTCATTAAAGCTTACCTACGTACTTGGCAAATTTATTAATTCGTAAAAGTGATTTATTTTGAACATAAAAATCATCAGCTAATAATTTACAAATTCTTCCTGAGAAGGAAAGTGTCGTAAATCTAGACCATGATTCAATAAAGATAAATTTTTTCCGTGTAATCTTACAACTTAGTGCAGATGTTATTGCACAACCAGGCCCAGGAGAAACAACAACAGATATGTCATTCTTAATCAAGAAACGACTTATTTTAATAATACTGAAAGGTATTTTTAAAATCATAACCATACTTAACAAATTACTATATTTATGCCTTAATGGGGAAACTAGCAAAGCATTGTTAGAATTGTATGCTTCATTAATATCCGACTCTAGAATATAATAGATTTTATCTTGGTCAGCTAAGCTATTGTCAATAAGGTATTTCTCTAATCTTTTAGCTTGTGCAGTATGCCCACCACTCCCATAAGCTATAGCTAAATTATTCTTCATACCTAATCCAACACTTAGAATTAAAACAATAATATTTAATTAATCTTGCAGGAATCCCTGCTACCAAAGAATAGTCTGGGAAAGATTTCGTGACAACACTACCAGCGGCAATTACACAATGTTTTCCGAGAGTAACATCACCAACAATAGTGACATTAATACCAACCCAAGTATCATCTCCGATATCAATATTATTTACGGTTGTCGGCTGCAAAGAAATAGGTATGCATATATCTTCATATTCATGTTGAAAAGCCACTATTTTTGTATTGTCCGCAAACATAACATTATCGCCAATGCGTATATTTCCTCTACCGAGAAAAGTAGCATTATCGCCGACAGTAGTATTTTTACCTATAATAATCTCGCCACCTAAAGTTGAAAACTTACAAAACCGGTGTACTCTACTTTTATTACCTATTATAAACAATCCACTTTTATCTACATCAACTTTAGCTGATAGAGAAATCTTCACCCCCTTACCAATATCTACTGAACCGAGTGAAAAAATATTTATAATTATTGGATGTATAATATCCAATATAGATTTACTTTTTAGAAAAAATAGTCGAATGATTTTTATCATACAAATCAGCTCTTGCCTATAGATAGCAGCATTTCTAATTCAGTTTTTAGAGTATTTTCGATATCTATTTTTATCATAGACTTTCTTGCTTCTTCAGAGATATATTGATATTCAACCTCATTAGATGAAAGATTTTTAATCATATTAGCCATTTCTACTGGTGTATCTTCACAGATCCCATTAACTTTATTTTTAACAAACTCAGGTATTGCAGTATTGTTATTCGTTATTACAACACATCCACATGACATAGCTTCACACATAGATACTCCCTGTGCGTCCATTCTAGTTGGGCACATAAAATATTTATATTTATTCATAGTGCTTGCCATATTCTTGTTTGGAATTAGCTCTTCGATAAAATTAACTTGACTATCCACATTCAGATCACGAGCTAATTGTTTATATTCATCCAGTTTAGGCCCTTTACCATATAAGTCTAATGTATAATTTGGTAAATGCACCATAGCTTTGATCGAAATATCTACTGCATATTTTGAACTAGTCATTTGGCGTATGGATAGTAATTTGTTCTTATAGCGATTTAGACCTAACGGCTTGAATTTGTTGCTATCTATCCCATTGGGGATTATTTTTACGTTTTTTAAATCAACCCCTAAATTTGATTCAGCTTCTTGCTTCATCCACAAAGATGGAGTAGCAATCGCAAATCGGCCTCTACTCATTATTTTTTTGTAGAAACTAGCTACCTTAGGTATGTAGTAATAATCCTTATATAATGCCGTTATAATTCCTTTAAATGAGAAATCAAGTTCAAATTTCCGACTTGATACCTTCTGAACTTCAGCGCCATGAATATACAATGCGACAGGTATGTTATCTTTAAGAATACGGTCATATATAAAATGTCCGGACAGTCTTTTATTGGGTTTTTTTATATGTAATAAATGCAGATATACGCAGTCATAACGAGATAATTTATAGGAAATATTTTCCGAACTAGCTTGCTCGACTTTGACCCCTTCAAAAAAATAGCTAACATCTTCCAGCGCAGGTACATAAACCACAACTTCATAACCCATCTTTATAAAGTATTTTGAGCGTTGATGGACAAATGTGTGAGCGTAATGATTGCTTTCCGAAGGATATTGCGAACTAATAATTGCAATACTTTTCATTTTATCTTCCATACTTCTAATATTTATATAATTCCTGACCTATATTCAAATCTAAGCACATGAACGACCTACAATTACTATCAATGTAACCTTATACAGTTTTACTTTTATAATTTTTAATCTTATTGAATACTACGAGAGGCCACTTCCAGAAATTATATAAAGACTGAACAAACAACTGGCACAAAATAATGGTTTCGGCATATGGGAAGTAATGAATTAAAGGGTAAGATATCAACACAAATGCCAAGCCTGAATATGCTACATATTTTGCATAGCATAAGTTATTGTGAGACATAAGGAAATTGGTTGAGATTGCAAGTATCACTTCAAATGTATACACAAACACAACCAAACACGATACTATTATACTCGGTAATCTTGTGTTGCTAGATATGAGTTCTAATAGAAAGTCTCCAATAACAATCAGAGACATAGCAGAAATAAGATAAAATACGATAGACTTTAAAAATATATCATTCTGAGTACTAACTATATCCTCTTTTCTACCACGATAAACAGCAGTGTTCAATATGGGAGTTTTAGTATTCATATATATATAAGTTACAGATGTGATGGTAGATATCAAATTTATCATTAACAGCAAACCAGCAGCATCTTTATCAGGTAAGTATTTTGCAATAAAAAATGTAGAAGACCTGTTAAGCAAGAAAGAACCAAACGTAAAAATCGCTGTATTCCGTGCAGCGACTTGGACTCTTTTAAAGATATCGACATAATCTTTAAATAAATACTTTTCGTTATTTAGGTATTTATATTCATTAGAATTTTTTAACTCATATAGACCAAAAGCCAAATATAGTAAGGAACTTATTAATTTGGAAATGGCCAGTCCTAACAGACCCAAATCTTTGTTTAATAAAACAATCGCTATAACTATATAGGAAAACCCACTAATCATAGATATTTTATAAATTGATTCTACTTTTTTAATTCCGAAAAAATAAGCATTAAATTTATTAAAATATAACGTGATGATTATGGACAATGAAAATATACTCCATGGTAAAAATATATCTATATTTTTACTAATGGAAAGATCATATAAATAAAACTCCCATATAAAATAAAGAGCGGTTAAGGAAAGTATTGCTAGAGAAAAATAAAGATAATTAGTGAACTTATATATAAGCGTAAACAGACTATAATCGACATCCTTACAATTAGAGTCTACTTCATGTAGTTTCAATTCATCTATGGGTAACTGCTTACAACCAGATAATACATATGTATAGTATCTAGAAATAACTGAAGCAAATCCACAATCTAACAGTATCGCTAGAGATAAAGTAGTCAAAAATATCATCCAGATTGAATACTCAGCAGAACTTAATCCTCTAAGTATTAACGGAAGCAATATTATATTTCCGCCAAGAACCACAGCTCTAGAAAGAAAACCCATTAATAATGTTGACTTCACGATCGCTTCACTATTTTTCTAAAGAAAAAATTCATTATAACAGTCATAGAGCTAAACAAGTATCTAAATCGAGGAAAATAGTGCTTATCATTCAAAAAATACTGCCATCTCAACGAGATTATATTTCTAGAAAAGTGCTTCCTTAACCGAGGCTTATCCAAAGCTAAACTCTTGTTAATTTTTTTTAATTGAGTGAGGATTTTGTGTGAACTATTAACATCGTTCTCATAAACTAATATTGCACTTTTCCCCGTTATAATTTCGTTTTGACCACCAATGTAAGATGTAATAACTGGTGTGTTTAATGAGACAGACTCTGCGATTGAAACACAAAATGTCTCAGAACCACTCAACCCTGCCAATAACGCATCTTGCTTTCTGATCTCATCATAGAGTTCAAGCCTACCTAATGTTCCATGCTCCACTATCTTAAAGTTGGAATAATGGTTTAAATCTGCCTCAACTCCCCCATTATGACTATAAAGATCTTTTCCACCAAAAATACTAAAAACAACTTTTTTATAACGAGCTATCTCTGAAGCAATATTTAACGCTTCAATTATTCCTTTATTTACTGAAGGATAACCAACAAACGCTAGTTTTACTTCATCCATACTTTCTATACTTTCTATACTTTCTTTTTCTTTCGAAGAGTCAATTAGATCAAAATCTAAGCTATTATGCATGACTTTCGACTTAAAGAAACCTGTTAAGCTTTCTCGTCTTTTTATTGAATTAATCAGTGTGATAATAAAATGATAGTAACTGACAAAAATATATCCGTCTAGAAGACCATTACTGACAGCCTTGGCATATGGGTTGATATCAATCCAGTTATGACACCAATAATAGACTTTGTCACAAGGTAGGCGTTGATCTGTAAATACTGATATCGTACTAACGTATATAAAATTTTTTATATTTTTCTCTTTAACAAACTCTGTCAGAGAATATATTTTAGATCTACTGCAATAGTTAATACCGTCAATTAAAGCATTTGTTGGATAGTTACCTATTATATAAACTTTATATCCTAAATCTCGTAATCCGATACAAACTTGTAATGTGGAAAATAATGTGCCAGATACCCCATCCTCCATTAAGCTATGCTCATAGCAGTATTTATCTTCATTACTATAAAATGCAACTGCCTTCATGTCACTCCCCCAAAATGTGACCAATTATAACTAATCATAGCGAAACTAATAAAGCTACAACAAAGAAGATAATATGTTGATTATTTTTTTACAGGCGCTTCCATCACCATAAGGATTATTTGCTATACTCATGTTGAAATAAAAATCATCATCACCCAATAATTGACTAATACTATTTACAATTTTGTCTTCATCTGTACCTACAAGCTTTACTGTTCCAGCACGCACTGCTTCCGGTCGCTCTGTCGTATCTCTCATAACTAACACAGGCTTACCTAGAGAAGGCGCCTCTTCCTGGATACCACCAGAATCTGTCAATATAATGTGCGATCGATCCATTAAATATATAAATGGTAAATATTGTTGTGGCTCAATTAAAAACACATTATCAATATGAGACAATATCCTATTTACAGGTTCTCTGACATTAGGGTTTAAGTGCATAGGATAGATAATTTGAACATTGGGATGAATCTGTGAGACCTTGGCTAATGCCTTACAAATCCGCTCAAATCCGGAACCAAAGCTTTCTCTTCTATGTCCGGTTACTAAAATTAGTTTTTTTTCTTTATCTAAAAAAGGGAAATTTAAGGCTATTTCTTCTTTTAACTTTGGATTGGTGTCAATTTTTTCTTTTGTCATTAATAATGCATCTATCACTGTATTTCCCGTGACAAATACATTATCAACGTGATAATTTTCTCTTATTAAATTATCTTTTGACATATCTGTAGGCGAAAAATGAAATTTAGCTAGTGAGCCAGTCAACCTTCTATTAGCTTCTTCAGGCCAAGGTGAATATATATCTCCAGTCCTTAACCCAGCCTCAACATGTCCAACAGCGACTCGTTCGTAATAAGCAGCTAGACTAGCGGCAAAAGTTGTCGCAGTATCACCATGAACAAGTACTACGTCAGGCTGATAGCTCTGGATCACAGGTTTCAACTCCAATAATATTCGTGCCGTTATATCATTTAACGACTGACCAGAACGCATAATATTCAAATCATAATCAGGTTGAATTTCGAATAACTCCAGAACTTGGTCAAGCATCTCTCTGTGTTGTGCCGTTACACAGACCTTTGATTCAAACCTTTCATCATTAGCTAAGATATGCACTAGAGGGGCCATTTTTATTGCTTCAGGCCTGGTACCAAATACTATTAATACTTTTTTTCTCATTTCCTATATACTCTAATACGATTCAATATTTTGCATAAATAAACACAGCCTTAACGATAAAAATACACTGCGCCTAAGTTTATATATGTCTAATAACCTTTATTTTATAAAAAATTTGGTAGCGTGGCACTCAACATGTCAATATTTTTGTTACTAAAGTTGTCATTTGAACTATTTTTTATTCACAAAACGTATTAAATACTGCCCATAATCACTTTTAATCATTGACTTCGCTAAGGAGGATAACTTTTCGATTGTTAGCCAACCTCTGTTAAAAGCCATTTCTTCTAAACAGGCAATTTTGAGCCCCTGGACATTTTCAATCGTCTGAACAAAAGAAGAGGCTTCATGGAGACTTTTGTGCGTACCAGTATTTAGCCACGCAAATCCGCGTCCCAGTAGCTCTACGTTCAGACTCCCATAGTTCAGGTATCGCTTAACTTTCTACGAACGCTTGCTTCAGACTTCACTTCCCATCAAAGCGATATCAGAGATTTGAAAAAATCACGCTACCGCCCTTTGGTGTTTGCGCGAACCCTATTGCGCGGTCAGATTTGACCCATTAACCCTACTTGATTATTCAGCATTGCGCTGAGGTAACCACATGTATAGTGCACGTTTAGCGCACGACTATTATGCACGTCATAATTAGAATGACAATTTATTGAGACGGCATTACGGATGATGATTATTCAACTTCATTCATTTGAATACACGATAAATAATAGTAGTTATCAATTGAATAATTTCATAATCTCATAAATTTACACATACTAAAGCCCCCTAGAACCTTCGGACCTTCCCTGCTACTATTCAGCACAGAGTATGGGATTAAGTGGAAAGTAATTATGATCATCGTAACTGGTGGTGCTGGCATGATTGGCAGCAATATTGTGAAAGCTCTGAATGACCGTGGTATCACGGATATTCTGGTGGTCGATCATCTTAAAAATGGCCGTAAATTTAAGAATCTGGTTGATTTGCAGATCACCGATTACATGGACCGTGACGACTTTCTCACTCAGGTGATGGCCGGTGATGATTTCGGCCCGATTGAAGCCGTATTCCATGAAGGTGCCTGTTCAGCCACCACCGAGTGGGATGGCAAGTACATGATGCTCAACAACTATGAGTACTCCAAAGAGCTGCTGCACTTCTGCCTCGATCGTGAAATCCCGTTCTTGTATGCCTCATCGGCTGCGACTTATGGTGAAACCGATACCTTTATTGAAGAGCCAGAATATGAAGGTGCGCTCAATGTCTACGGCTACTCCAAACAGCAGTTTGACAACTACGTACGCCGCCTGTGGCAAGATGCCGCAGAACACGGTGAAAAACTGCCGCAAGTGACTGGCTTCCGTTACTTTAACGTCTATGGCCCGCGCGAGCAGCATAAAGGTTCTATGGCATCCGTAGCGTTCCACCTGAACAATCAGATGAACGCGGGTGAAAACCCGAAACTGTTTGCCGGCAGTGAAGGCTTTAAGCGCGATTTCGTCTATGTCGGTGATGTGGCGGCGGTAAACCTGTGGTTTATGGAGCACGGCGTGTCCGGTATCTTTAACTGCGGGACCGGTAAAGCGGAATCTTTCAATGAAGTGGCCAAAGCGGTCATCGCACATCACGGCAAAGGCGAAGTGGAAACCATTCCGTTCCCGGATCACCTCAAAGGTGCTTACCAGGAATACACTCAAGCCGATCTGACCAAGCTGCGCGCCGCTGGCTGTGATGTTGAGTTCAAAACCGTCGCCCAAGGTGTGGCAGAGTACCTGTCGATTATCAATGCCTGACACTAAGAGCTTTGGGGAAATGAACCCTATAAGCTCAGAATGTAAAATCAGTGAGAATAATAGAATGAAAATAGCCGTAGCAGGGACAGGTTACGTCGGCCTGTCCAATGCCTTGCTGCTTGCGCAGCACAACGAAGTTGTCGCTTTGGATATCGTTCAGGAAAAAATCGAGATGCTCAATCGCGGTCAGTCGCCGATTGTTGATAAAGAAATTGAGCAGTTCCTGAGTGAAAAATCGCTGAACTTTACCGCAACTACGGATAAAGAGCAGGCTTATACCGGTGCACAATTCGTGATTATCGCCACTCCGACTGATTACGATCCAAATACGAACTACTTCAACACCTCATCGGTTGAATCGGTGATTCGTGATGTGATGGCGATTAATCCGGATGCGACCATGGTGATCAAATCCACCATTCCGGTCGGTTATACCGAAACGCTCAAACAAGAGATGCAGTGTAACAACCTGATCTTTTCGCCTGAGTTTCTGCGTGAAGGCAAAGCGCTGTACGACAACCTGTACCCGTCACGGATTATTGTCGGTGAGCAGAGTGAGCGCGCACAAACCTTTGCCAACTTGCTGGCACAAGGTGCCATCAAGCAAGACATCCCGATGCTGTTTACCAACTCCACTGAAGCCGAAGCGGTCAAGCTGTTCTCGAACACTTACCTGGCGATGCGCGTGGCTTACTTTAATGAGCTAGACTCGTATGCCGAAGTGCATGGCCTCGACAGCCGCCAGATTATCCAAGGGGTCGGCCTGGATCCGCGCATCGGTAATCACTACAACAACCCGTCGTTTGGTTACGGTGGTTACTGCCTGCCGAAAGACACCAAGCAGTTGCTGGCGAACTACCATGAAGTGCCGAATAACATTATCGGTGCTATCGTCGATGCCAACCGCACCCGTAAAGACTTTATCGCCGACTCGATTATCAAGCGCCAGCCAAAAGTGGTCGGTATTTATCGCCTGATCATGAAGTCCGGCTCAGATAACTTCCGCGCCTCTTCTATTCAGGGCATCATGAAACGCATCAAAGCCAAGGGTATTGAAGTGGTCGTGTATGAACCAGTGTTGCAAGATGAGCACTTCTTCAATTCGCGCGTCATCAATGACCTGCAAGCGTTCAAGCAGGAAGCGGATGTCATCGTCTCCAACCGTCTGGCTGAAGAGCTGAAAGATGTGGAAGAGAAGGTTTATACCCGTGATCTGTTTGGTAGTGATTGATGGATAAGGTTCTAGGACCCTAGGGACTAGTTCCTAGGTGTGATCGCTGGAATTTATCCGTATTGTTAAAGACCTTCCTGAGCTGCACAGTTTGGGGAGGTTTTTTAGTTAGGGCCTAGGATCCTAGGACCTTTTCCCTATATCCCTTACTCCTGTTATACTCCTCGATAATTTTACTCAAAAAACAAACAATCTGAGCAAACTATGTCGACTTCTCGTCTCTCTTCATCACCGCGTGATGACTTTGATGAATATGCCTACAACCCGCAGTTTCATTGGAATTTTCTGCATCCCAAATATTGGGGAACCTGGTTTGCTATTGCCTTTGCTTGCCTGCTGAGTTTTTTACCGGCCGCCGCCAAACGGGCTATTGCCGGGTCTCTGGCCAAATTGGCGCTGAAAGTAAACAGCAAAGCCAATACCCGCGCGCGGGTGAATCTACAGATGTGTTTTCCGCAAAAATCGGACGCTGAGCGAGAAGCCATTCTTAAGCAGATGTACATCACCTCGACCATGTTTCTGATCGGCTTTGCATCCACCTCAATCCGCAGTAAACGCTGGCTGGAAAATAACACCACCATTCGTGGTTTCGAACATGTGCAGCAGGTACTGGATCGTGGAGAGAACGTTATTCTGCTGGTTCCACATACCTGGGCGATTGATATTCCGGCCATTTTGCTCGCTTCGCGTGGCCTGCCGGTGTCTGCCATGGCCAAAAGTCAGAAAAATAAAGTCTCTGACTGGCTGATGCATAAGCAGCGCGTACAATATGGCGGCCGCGTGTATGACCGCAGTGTCGGCATTAAACCGTTTATTAAATCGGTGCGTAAAGACGGTTACCTCGGCTATTACCTGCCGGATGAAGATCTCGGCCGTGAACACAGTGTGTTTGTCGACTTTTTTGCGACCCAAAAAGCAACCATCGCCGGTTTAGGTCGCCTTTCTACGTTAAGCAAAGCGAAAATCGTCCCTTTATTTGCTATGTATAACAGTACCAGCGGCGAGTATGAGCTCGACTTTTATCCTGAGCTGCCGTTTCCGACCGGTGACGAACATCAGGATGCACGCATGATGAATGAATGCATTGAAAACTATGTGACTCAGCGCCCGGAGCAATATATGTGGATTTTGCGTCTGCTCAAGACCCGCCCGGACTCTGATCTCAATCCCTATACCCAGAAAAATTAACCATGTTAAAACACTATACTTCCAGCGCCCTGATCCTGCTCCCTTATCTGTTTCTGTTTTCCGGAGTAAGTCTGTTTGCCAACGATGATAAACGCATGGTGCTCTTGAGCGTTATCGCTTTGGCTGCCATCGCTCTCATCCATAGAACCCGTTTTGTCAAAGCCAATCTTGGTAATTTGCTCTTTGTTGCGACCTTAATTTTTGCTGCATATGTCGTCATTCACAATCTATACCGGGACGGTAGCTCTAGTTTGATGCGTGCTTACTTTGCTCCGCTGCTGTTATTGCTGTTCTATCCAATCCAGATCCTGACTAAAAAAGTCTGGGTTGGGTTATGTCTGCTCTGCTCAGTATTAGTTTTCGCAAATAGCGCGTACTTCACCTTTTATCTTGGGCTGGAGAGAAATGCAGGCCTGATGAATGTGATCCCGTATGCGACATTCTGTTCCGGCGTTGCCATCCTTAGCTTTCATCATGCACTGCAGAATATAAAGTCCAAAACCGGCATAATTACGCTAGTGTCCTTCTTGTTGTCATGTGCGGCAGTTATGCTGACCCTATCACGCGGTGTGTGGTTAGCACTGCTGGCCGCATTAGTGATCATGCTCTGCTTTCATGCTAAGAACCTCAAACATCTGAGCCGCTATTTTGCCATCTTTATCATCAGCAGCGCGGCCCTGCTATTTATCTTCAAAGATCAAGTTGAAGTCCGTGTAGACCAGACTATGACTGAAGTGCATCGCATCCAGTCTGGAGATATGAAAAGCTCGATTGGGATCCGTTTTCAAATATGGCAGGCGGCTTACTATATTTCTCAGGATCACTTCTGGCTCGGTATTGGTAATGAAATACTTCCGGAGATAGAACGCCTCAATCAGGAAGGCAAAGCCTCGCGTGACATTATCAATTTCCACGTCTATCACTTCCACAATCAATTTATTGATGCTTTAGTCAGGTTTGGATTCATTGGACTTCTGCTTTTCCTGCCTATATATTTGATTCCCATATATATTGCATTAAAAAGTAACCACACCTGCAGAGTCGCGATATTGGGGTTGTCTACTCTTTATATTATCGCCAGTTTGACCGATGTACCCTTTTATCATTCGCAAACGGTTTTACTCTACATCATGCTGATGATTCCTCTGTGTGGTTTTGCCCAAACCCAGAAAAACGATAAAACAGAGAAAACAGAGAAAACATAGAATGAAAACCATTGCACTGTTTCGTAAAAACATCTCCAACAAAAGCGGAACAGGTCAACTCATTGTAATGCAAATGAATAAGCTGAAAGCCGCTAACCACGACTTTCAGCTTTATTGTAAAAAGGGATTTTTCCGGACCTGGCTGATGGCACGGTTATGGCCTAAAAAAGCCAGAGTCAACAATCATCGCCTGCACGTGTCAAACCCGGAATCCACTGTCATTGTTGACCATGACAGTAGTCTGCGTAATGCTGATTTCACCTTTATTCACAACCTGATCTCTTCCGATCCTGAAGCACCCAACGAATACCTCACTTGGCTGCAAAACAGTCAGTGCCACATCATTGCCAACTCGGCTTTTACCAAACATAAACTGCAGCAGCAAGCCATCGCGCCGCAACGCATTTCTGTGGTTCATCCGGGTTACAATCACCTCAAATTCAATCGCGACAATAAAGCCCGTTTTCGCCTGCCAGCGAGAAAGGCGCTCGGTATTGCTGCCGATAAAAAGGTGATTGGCTTTATTACTTCCGGTGATTTTAAAAAACGCGGCCTGGTCGACTTTCTTGATATCTGCCTCAATATCCATCAACAGGATGCAGCTGTGGAATTTTTTGTTCTCGGTTCACACTCATTTCCTGCCGAACTGGCCGATCATCCAGTAGTGAAACTACCGCAGTTTCACTACAAACCGAAAAATGCCCGGCCGGAGTACTGGCTCAGCGTACTCGATATCTTCGTTTACCCCGCCAAGCTGGAAGAGTTTGGTATGGTAATTCCAGAAGCGTTGGCCATGGATATTCCGGTGATTACCACCGCGAATGTCGGCGCAACCGAAATACTACCTGCAGAGTACAGGCCCTGGATTCACCCTCAGGTTGATGTGGCCTGGTTTAGCGAACGTACTGCATCACTGCTCCGTGACCACAGCGCTTACCAGTTATTAGTTGCGGCATCACGCATCGCAATTGGTTACAATAACGACGACTACGCCACGCGGACCCTGGCCACGATTCAACACCAAATCGAACAACAATCGAACAACGTCAGTGATCGTGATTGAACCCAGACGATTTTGTGATAACTTCAGGCTCTCGCTGCCTGGCAGCAAGCTGTATGTACCACGCTGATTAGGTAAGTAACTCATGCTCAAAACCCTTAAGAGTGTTAACCGGGCGCTCAGAAACAAACAGAAGAAGCTCAAGCTGGATTACTATTGTCGACGCTACGACAAGGCTCCCCAACCGAAAATGCCTATGAAGGACGTCCGCACGGTTGCACTTCTGCGTTGGGATAACAAACTGGGCGATGCCATCATGAGTGGTTTGTTTATCAAAGCCTTGCAGCTAGCCCGTCCGGATATCACCGTGTCTGTGATTACCCCGCCGTTTTGCGGTAACTGGTACCAGAAAGCCACCGGATGCGAAGTGATTCACTGCGACAAACGCGGCGTGAAAACCGCGCACTCTTTCCGCCAGTACCGTGGGCAGTTTGATGCGGTGGTTGAACTCGGTACCAGCTTTGACTTCAAAGAGCTACTGGCCGTGCACGAGCTCGGTGCCAGTTACAATATCGGGTTTAATAAAACCAACCATCCGATCTTTAATGTCAACCTGCCTGCAGAGGCGGTACATTTTAAACAGCGCTACCAGGCCGCCGCTGAACTATTCTGTTCTCAACCGTTCGATGATGTTATTCCGCTGATTCCCTATCCCAGCGAACAGATCGTCGATGCTGAAAAAACCAATGTCGCTATCAACCTGTTTGGTTCCAGTAAATATCGTCAGTTTTCGAAACCAGAAGCCCTGAAGCTACTTAATCACTGGTTGCGCGACTTTCCACAAGACTACCTGTATCTGATCCCGGTACCGGGCAAAATCGAATTTTTGCAGGATCTGGTCGAGGAATGTGCCAGTGAGCGCGTCATTTTGCCCAGTGAAACCTCATCGCTGGAATTCTCGCTGCAACTGCTCAGTCAGGTTGACCTGTGTGTCACGCCGGATACTTCGGTCGTGCATATGGCCAGCGCGCTGAACACGCCGATTCTGGCTATCTATGCTGATAACCCTCGCAACTATCAGGAATGGCATCCGCTTTCTGACCAGAACAAAGTGCTGTTTAATCCAGCCACCAAAGGCAAACATGACCGGGTGTATGTGCATGAATTTGACTGGGCGGATTTCAAAGCGAAACGTGAATCTTTGGCCGCTAACCAGTACACTAAATAGCAAACCAGCCGGCCAATGGTTTTCTGCCTGTAACTGCTGGCTACTCATTATTTAAATTTGCTAAGTATCGAATGAAAATACTCGTCATAGGCCCTTCCTGGGTCGGAGACATGGTGATGTCTCAGTGCTTGTACACAAGCATCAAACAGCAGCATCCCGATGCCATCATCGACGTTATGGCGCCGGCCTGGTGTAAACCGATTCTGGAGCGCATGCCGGAAGTCAATCAGGCGCTTGATATGCCGATTGGCCACGGCGAATTTAACTTTTTCGCCCGCCGGGCAATCGGTAAGTCGATGCGTGGCCAGTATGACCATGCCTACATTCTACCGAATTCCGCCAAATCAGCCCTGATTCCCTGGTTTGCCGGTATTCCGGTTCGCACCGGCTGGAAAGGGGAAATGCGTTATGGTCTGCTAAACGACCTGCGTCCGAATAAAAAATCGTTCCAGTACATGACGGAGCGTTATGTCGCCCTGTCGCGTCCAAAAGCAGAGATGATCGATTCATCATCACTGGGCGGTCTGGACACGTTACCTCGCCCAAGCTTATCGATTGATGCTGAAGTTCAGCAGCAGACTCGGAATAAGTTCGCGTTGAACTCTGCACGCGCCGTGATTGGCCTGTGTCCCGGTGCAGAATTTGGCCCGGCCAAGCAATGGCCGACTGAGCACTACGCAGCGGTTGCTGCTGCCATGATAGACCAGGGTAAACAGGTATGGTTATTTGGTTCAGCTAAAGACAGTCAAACTACCCAATCTATCATCGCGCAGCTGAGTGAAGCGCAGCGCGAACATGTTGCTGACCTGGCCGGCAAAACCAGCCTGATTGAAGCGGTGGATATGCTCGCCTGCTGTGAAAGTGTGGTCAGTAACGACTCCGGCCTGATGCATGTTGCTGCTGCCGTCGGTTGTCAGGTGGTGGGCGTGTATGGCTCAACCTCTCCGACCTATACACCCCCACTGGCCGTGAAAAAGGCCATCGTGCACACCGATATCGAGTGCCGGCCGTGCTTTAAGCGTGAATGTCCGCTCGGCCACCTAAAATGCCTGAAAGATCTCGCACCGCAGCGGGTAATTGATGCTCTGACGCAGTTTGACGCCAGCGCGTAGTAACCTCCGGTAACGCTATCGTTACCGGTTAAAGTAACGTTGACCCGATTTAAGATAGCCCTATGCGCCTGATATATACCCTGTTACTCGCTTTGCTCAGCCCGCTGTTTTTGTACTCGCTGTACAAGACTAAACCGGGTAAACCGGCCTTCGGGTCGCGCTGGAAAGAACACTGGGGCTATACGCCTCAGGTGAAAGCCCACCGGCCAATCTGGATTCATGCGGTATCTGTGGGCGAGTCGATTGCCGCGATCCCTGTGATTAAGGCGCTCAAACAGACCCGGCCCGAGCAAGCTATCGTCGTCACAACGACTACCAGCACAGGAGCCGAGCAGATCGCTAAACTGGGCGATCTGGTTGAGCACCGCTATATGCCGCTCGACTTTGCCTGGTGCGTACGACGCTTTATCAAAGCCGTACAACCGGCGCAATTGCTGATTGTCGAAACCGAGTTATGGCCCAATACCCTCAAAACCGTTCATCAGCGTAATATTCCGGTTACTGTGATCAATGCACGGCTATCGGAGCGTTCTTGCCAGCGCTATCAGAAGTTTTCTGCCCTGTTCAATCTGATTCGCCCCTATGTGGATCGCATCTTGTGCCAGTATGCCAGTGATGGTGAACGCTTTCAGCGCCTCGGTTTTCGCGCGGACCAGATTGAGGTCACCGGATCAGTGAAGTTTGATGTCGATATCAACCCGCAGGTGCAGGAAGCAGGCGCTGAGCTGCGCCAGCAGTTGGGCACGCAGCGCCAGGTCTGGATTGCCGCCAGCACTCATGAAGGTGAAGATGCCATTCTGCTTGCTGCACACCGCCAACTGCTGACGCATTACCCGAACGCACTGCTGATTCTGGTGCCACGCCATCCGGAACGTTTTAACGCTGTATTTGAACTGTGCCAGCAACAAGGTTTTGCGACTCAGCGCCGCACAGCTCAGGCCTCAGACGCAGAAACATGTCAGGTGTATCTCGGCGATACTATGGGTGAAATGCTGACTCTGATCAGCGCGGCAGATATCTGCTTTATGGCCGGCAGTTTAGTCGGCGATAAAGTGGGTGGGCATAACCTGCTTGAGCCAGCGGCGTTAGGTAAACCGCTGCTCAATGGGCCGAGCTTTTTTAATTTCAGTGAAATTATGCAGTTGTTAACGCAAAAAAATGCGGTGATTTTATGCAACAATGCTGGTGAAATCGCCAAACAACTCAATATGTTATTCTCAGAACCAAATAAACTCACTTTAATGGGTAAGGAAGCGCGCTTAGTGGTCGATAATAATAAAGGAGCCATCGGTAAAACGATAAACGACATAATCAATAGAAAAGTTGCCACTGAGCAACGGCAAGATCACTGAGCAATGAATATAAAATTTTTAGTCCGCGATTTAAAAATCGAAGGAGTACAGGTTGTCACCGTACGTTTGGCCAGATTACTGTTAGAACAGGGTAATCAGGTCGAGATCATTACTTTACATAATGATATTGAATTACCTGATCTAGATGATTTACCCATCACCAGCTTAAACATACCTGAGTCGGAAAAAAATAGTCCCCGCCAGCTTGAGCACTTTACCAATTGGTATCACAACGCCAATTTTGATTTTCTCATCGCGCCACACGGCGAATGTATTAAGCTGATTGCTCAGTTTGATGATTCTCGTCTCATCCCGTTTATTCATAACTCAGACGAGTATTCTTATAATCACCGCAGTTTTTTTAAGCGCTTCCGGTATCGCTGTAAATTAAGAAAAAAACTACGCGGTAAACACGTTCTTTGTGTCTCTGAGAGCATTCGTAAATTTACCCGCAAATGCTGCGGCACCAGTATTACATCCTGCAACGTATTATATAACCCTTTTAATATCAATCAGATCAAGCAGTGTGCTTCCCGCTACGAGTTTAATCTGGATAATCATGAATACCTGCTTTTTGTTGGTCGGTTAGAAAAACAAAAACGGGTAGACCGCTTACTTAAGTCATTCTCTCTGATTCAGAATAAGTCAATTAAGTTATTGATTTTGGGCGAAGGTTCACTGGAACAACAACTGAAAGAGCAGACAAAACAGTTAGGGCTTGAGGACCGCGTGATATTCAAACGTTTCGATCGCAACCCATATCCTATCATCCAGGCTGCACGTGGACTGTTACTCACCTCAGATCATGAAGGCTTGCCAACGGTAATCATTGAATCACTCGTGCTTGGCGTCCCTGCCCTCAGCGTAAACTGCCCTTCCGGTCCGGATGAAATCCTGACCGGTGACCTGTCCCGTTATTTGATTAACTCCTACGACGAAACCGTGATCGCCCAACATATTGATGACTTTCTGCAATCAGACCACCAGCCTGAACTGACCCAAGGCTACACAAAATTCAGTAGCGAGCAGGTTTATCACTCTTTATACCAACTGATGGATCAGTGGAAAAACTGAGCTGAAGGGTACTCTAACCGGCGTTATATCCCTGCAGCAGTGCCGACCACTGCTCAGGCTGCCACTTAATACTGAACCGTTGCTGCTCTTTGTTAAAAGAACGCAGTAAACGGTTCAGGTTTTCCTGCTGCCAGCCCTGCCCGCTCTTGCGCGCGCATTTATCAAAATCAATCAGCCACACCTTGCCTGCTTTATCGAGCAGGATATTGTGGATATTGAGATCGGTGTGATTCACCCCGGCCTCATGCATGGTACGAATCATCCGGCCGATGGCCTGATACACCTCATCACTCAAAGCCTGCTTTTGCAGTACATCGACCAAATCACTGGCGTTGGGCACTTTTTCCACCAGAATATCGGCCTGGTAACTGAAACCGCTGCGCCGGGCACGAGCCGCTATCGGTCGCGGCACATTCACCCCGGCCTCAGCCAAATGGCGCAGCAGTTCGAACTCCTGCGCACTGCGCGTGTTCTTCCAGCCGGTAAACAGATAGTGATCACTCACCAGCTTGCCGAACAAACCGCCGCGACGATAATGACGCAGCGCGCCCTGACAGGCCTCAAGCTGCACAAACCAGGTAGTGCCGCGCCCCTGCGCGCTGCCGGTCACTTTGCCGCTGCGCTGCCAGAAATCCGGGTCAAAACTGTGCTCCGGAGCGGTGGACAGCAGCTCAGCGTCATACCAGATTTGCTGGCCAGGAAGGGTAATATTACGAATATCGGACATAATCAGCGCTTTATCTGTCAAAGTAGGCAACGACATTTTACATTCATTCGTCCGATACGCATAATTGGCGTAATTTTCCTCTTTATCGATGAGTTATGAGTCTACTGAGCTCTCCACCTAAATCGTTGTGTGTGCTGCGTCTGTCCGCCATTGGTGATGTCTGCCACGCCATTTCTGTCGTACAAGCCATTCAGGCCCACTGGCCTGATACTAAGATCACCTGGATTTGCGGAAAGGTCGAAGCTCAGTTAATGGCCGATCTGCCTGGTATTGAGGTGGTGGTCTTCGATAAGAAACAGGGTATGGCGGGGATGCGAGCGCTGTGGTCTCAGTTGAAACAGCAACGCTTTGATGTGCTGCTGCATATGCAGGCCGCGTTGCGGGCCAGCCTGCTGTCGTGGGGCATCAAGGCGCGTTATAAAGTCGGTTTTGGTAAAAACCGTACCCGTGAAGGTCAGTGGTGGTTTACTAACCGTCATCTGCCGGAGACTCAAGCGTTGCATGTGCTGGACAACTTTGCCGAATTTGCCCGTTATCTCGGCGTGCCGTTTGACCAGCCACGCTGGAATATTCCGCTCAGCGCTGACGATACAGAGTTTGCGACCCAAGCACTGCAGGGTAAACCGTCATTGGTCATCTGCCCGGCCGCGAGCAAGGACAGCCGCAACTGGCTGACTGAGCGCTACGCCGCCGCGGCGGATTTCGCGGCTGACAACGGCCTGCAGGTCGTGCTGTGCGGCTCACCGGCCGAGCGCGAAGTCAGATTAGGGCAGAGTATTGCCGAACTGTGCCGCCAGCCGGTGGTCAACCTTATCGGCCAGACCTCGCTCAAGCAGCTCACTGCAGTGCTGAAACAGGCACATGTGGTGCTGGCACCGGACTCCGGCCCGGCGCATCTGGCCACGACGCAAGGCACGCCGGTGATTGGCCTTTATGCGCACAGTAATCCGCTGCGCACCGGCCCCTACAACAGCCTGGCAACGACAGTCAACGCTTACCAGCGCCTGGCTGAGCAGCAGTTCGGACGCCCGGTCAGCGAACTGGCCTGGGGCACCCGCCTTAAGGGGGAGGATCTGATGAGTGATATTCAGGTCGAAGAAGTGACTAAGCTGCTGCAACCTTTTTTAAGCGATGCTTTTTTAACTGATGCCGTGTTAACAGGAAACCAAAATGACTGAGCGCAAGCCGACTCTCGGTGTACTGATGATTGTCAAAAACGCCGAACAACATCTGGAAACTACCCTGCGCTCCGTGCACGGCTGGGTAGACGAAATTGTGATTGTCGACTCCGGCAGCAGCGACAGCACGCTGGCGATCGCCGCCCGTTATACCGACAAGGTTTACCATCAGGACTGGCTTGGCTTTGGCCCGCAGCGTCAGAAAGCGCAAAGTTATATGAGCGCCGACTGGGTGCTGCCGCTCGACTCAGATGAAGAAGTCTCGAATGAACTCAAAGTCTCGATCCTCAATGCCATTGCGACCGATGACGGTCGTTCTGTTTATCAGATAAACCGCCTGACCGAAGCGTTTGGTAAATTTATCCGCCATTCCGGCTGGTACCCGGACTGGGTGACCCGCCTTTACCGCCGAGAAAGCACTCAATACAACGATGTGCTGGTGCATGAATCGGTGATGATTCCGGACGGTTATCGGCTCAAATCGCTCTCAGGCGATCTGTATCATTACACCATCGATAACCTGCCTAACTATGTTGAGAAAACCCAGCGCTATATGAAAGCCTGGGCCGACCAGCGCGAAGGGCGCAAAAAGTCCTCTCTGGGCGGTGCCATTTTGCACGGCTTTTTCCGCTTCTTTAAAATGTACGTGATTAAACTGGGCTTTCTCGATGGTCGCCATGGACTGCTGCTGGCTCTGCTGAGCGCCAACACCACCTTTACCCGCTACGCCGATTTGTGGCTGCGCGACTACATGAAAAAACAGGCGGCGCAGAAGCCGCCTGAGCAGGACACACACCCTAAAACAGCGGCGCCAGCGGAGAAAAGAGACCACTGATGAATATCTGTCACGTTAATCTGGCCTCCGGCTATCACGGCGGGGAAAACCAGACTCTGCAGCTGATCAAGCAGCAAATTAAACTGGGCTACAACCTGACGGTGGTGGCCAACCCGCAAAGTCCATTCTTTGACCGGGTGTCTGAACTGAACTGCCGGGTCGTGGCTGCCAAACACTATCTGCTGCAACACGGCAAAGCGGTCACCGCGGATTGTCAGTTGATTCACGTCCATGAGGGACGTGCTATTTACTGGGCCTGGCTGCAGCACAAACTGCACGGCATTCCTTACCTGGTCACACGCCGGATTGATAACCCTCTCAAACGTAAGTGGTTATCGACTCAGGCCTACAGCCACGCCGCCGTGCTGGTCGGCCTTAGTAACGAGATTGCCGCGCGCATCCGTGATGCCTATCCGCAGCAGCAGGTGGAAATCATCCCCAGCTCGCCGGTCAGTTATCCGGTCGATAACCGTCAACTGGCGCAGATCCGTGAGCGATTTGCCGATAAGTTCCTGGTTATCCACGGCGCCAACATGCTCAAACACAAAGGGTTTGACGTCACTATCGGCGCAGCCAAACTGCTGGAACACCGCACACCTGACGTTCACTTTGCCCTGCTTGGTGATGGCAAACAGCGCGCCGAACTGGAACAGCAGGCTGCCGGGCTGAGCAATGTCAGTTTTGTCGGTAAGCAGAGCAACATGGGCGATTGGTTTGCCGCCGCAGATCTGCTGGTTCACCCGTCCTACAGCGAAGGGCTCGGCTCGGTGATTCTCGAAGCGATGGGCAGCGGCCTGCCTGTGATCGGAGCCCGCGCCGGCGGGATTCCGGACATCATAGAACATCAGCGCTCCGGCCTGTTAATTGAACCGGGCGATGCCAAGGGGCTGGCCGAAGCGATTGAGCAAATCCGTACTGACAGCGAGTTACGAGACGTATTAGCGGCGGGCCGCGCAGCCAAGCTGCAGGATTTTCTGATTGAAAATACCGCGCAGCGCTACGCCACACTTTACAGCCAAATCAGCGCCTGATGCGCTGATGGTATTTTTCACATCGTCATGCCAAAGGCATGACCGAGGTAAACAGACACCATGAAGATCTTAATATTCAGCTCATACAAGGACGCCTGGAACAGCGTGCGTCCGGAAGCGGAAATGTTTATTGAAATGGCCAAGATGGGCCATGACGTGACCATCATGACTCAGGGTCATGCCGAATATGTCGCGCGCTTTCGTGACAACGGCGTTAAGATCATCGATTGCTATCCGACCAAGAAAATCTGCCGCAAAAGCATCAGAACTCTGCGTCAGGCGCTGCGCGAAAACCAGTACGACGTGGTGTATGCGATGAACTCGAAAACCATCCCCAATGCGGCATTTGCCTGTATCGGGTTTAAAAACACCAAACTGGTCACTTATCGCGGCACCGTGGGTGGCTTATACCGTCACGATCCGAGTGCTTACCTGACCCACCTCCATCCGCGGGTTAACGGTATCAGCTGTGTAGCGCAGGCGGTAACCGACGATGTGCGTAAACACGTATGGAAGAACGCCGATAAGGTGACCACGATTTACAAAGGCCACGATATCGCCTGGTATCAGGCCCAGCCAGCCGAACTGACCAGCCTCGGTCTGCCGAAAGATGCGTTCAGCGTGATCTGTATTGCCAACGCCCGTCCGAGTAAAGGCGTGCATGTGCTGCTGGAAAGCGCCAAGCAACTGGCCAAACTGCCCAATCTGCATCTGCTGCTGGCCGGACGTGACATGGATACCGAGCAGAATCTGGCTTTAGCGGAGCAGAGCGGGATGCAAGAGCGCATCCATTTCCTTGGTTATCGTAAAGATGTGCCGGAACTGCTGGCCGCAAGTAAGGTGCAGGTTCAGCCTTCGATCAGCGGTGAAGGCCTGCCGAAAACCATTATCGAAGCCATGGCAATGGGCATTCCGTCGGTAGTGACCACCACCGGCGGCGGTAAAGAATTACTGCTGGACGGTGAAACCGGCTTTGTAGTACCGGTCAAAGACGCTCAGGCCATCGCCGATAAAATCGAGTGGCTGTATGCTTCAGAGCCGAACCGTGCCGAGATGGGACGCAAAGCGCAGCAGCGCATGATAGATGACTTCTCGTGCCAAGAAAGCGCTAAACAGCATCTGGACTTTTTTGCCTCGCTGTAAATTCACTCCTGCGGAGGCAGGTAACAATTATTGGTCTCCGCCACGGTTTTTGTTTAGCATGAAAGTAAGCGCACAACCTGAGTAAAACAACGTGACTTCAAAAAGTATCTCCCGTGTGATTTATCCGGGCACCTTTGATCCGATTACCAACGGCCACCTTGACCTGATTGAGCGTGCTGCCAGCATGTTTGATGAAGTGATCATCGCTGTGGCCGCCAGCCCGAGCAAAAATACCCTGTTCACGCTTGAAGAACGGGTTGAGTTTGCCAAAGCCGTGACCAGCCATCTGGATAATGTCACCGCGAAGGGCTTTTCTGGCCTGATGGTGGATTTCGCCAAAGCTGAAGGCGCAACCGTACTGGTGCGCGGCCTGCGTACCACAGTCGATTTCGAATATGAATTCGGTCTGACCAATATGTACCGCCGCCTGATGCCGGGGCTGGAAAGCGTGTTCCTCACGCCTTCCGAGCAGTACGCCTTTATCTCTTCTTCTCTGGTACGCGAAGTCGCCATTCACGGCGGCAATGTGGATGAGTTCGTACCTAAACTGGTCGCCGATGCACTGCATGATAAGAAAGTGGTTAAATGATATGGAGTACCTAGGATCCTAGGAACTAGGGCCCTAGACTCCTAGGTACTAGACCCTATAAACCTAAAACACTACTGCACCATAGGGACCACCTGCGAACGCAGGTAGTAATCCTGCAGCAGATGGTATTCTTTCGCCCACTCGGCATCGAACGGAACGTCGCTGACCGGCATGGCCTGATTGCGCAGCGGCGATGACGCCTGCCACGGATAGTACAAACCATTGCCCTGGGTGCTGAAGGCTCCGTACTGATTGATACTGCGCGTGGCATTATAGCCAAAGCGGCTGGCATCCTGCTCAGCCAGCATGTTCTCGCCGCCGAGTGAAATGTAATCCTGATCCGACAAGCTGAAATGATACAGGGTCGGGAACAGGTCACGGTGTGAACCGACCCGCTGCGCATCGAACTCATAGCGGGTGTTGGCCAGAATCGGCTGTGGCACATTGAGATAAAACGGCACCGCATAGGTCATGGCAAACTCTTCCGGCTCATCGGTACTGCTGTAACGCATACGGTGATCGCCGGTCACCGCAATCACAGTGTTGTCTTTCAGTTTATCGGACTGTTTGATGCGACCGATAAACTGGCCCAGTGCATCGGAGGCATACTGGAAGGTTTGCAGTAACACACTGGCCTGCTCACCCTGATAACCAATCAGATGGGCCAAACGCTCACTCATCCTAGTCGGCGCAGGCTGATAGTACTCCGGCACTTTATAAGGCGAGTGATTGGTCACCGTCATAATAAACATCATGGTCGGCTTTTCGGCCTGCTCCAGCACCCGATTGGCAAACTTGAACAAGTAACCATCCGGCACACCCCATGGCCCGGCATACTGCTCGGATTCAGGAAACGCTTCCATAATGTCATTTTCGTCATACACCCGGTCAAAGCCCTGCACTGGCAGGTAGTTAGCCAGGTTGCGCCACATACCGTTCCCCCCGTACAGAAACACCACCTCATAACCGGCCCGTTTATACGGCAACGCCGCCGAGCTTGGCAACGCAATATTCTGCACTGCCGAGTGGCTTATGGTCGCGACTGGGCTGTGAAACAGTGTCATGACGATACTGTCGATGGTAGCAGACGTGCCTGCCATAAAACGCTCAAACCAAAAGCCCTGGTCACGGTACTGACGGAAACTGCCGAGCAGATCATTGGTCTTAGCGTCATCTTCGACCAGTATATTCATGCCCATGCTCTCCATCATTGCTACCACCACATGCGGCGGATGCTGTTGCAGGTAATCATTGGCAGGCGTGCGATATTGCGGGGTCGGCTGACCAAGAATTTTGTTCATCTGCGCCGTCAGTTCAGCCTGGCTGACCGGAGCAAAGTTATGCTGCTCTTTGTAATCGGTCATCGCCCAGTCGAGCGCCATAAATACGTTCGGCGTGATCATATTCAGTGGTTTGTAAGGCGAGACTGCCGCGTGATAACGCTTAAGCGGATGACTGCTGAGCGAGCCACGTGCCACCGCGAAGGTCACCAGCACCACACACAACACCGCCAGCGATGTCACGCTCCAGTGCCAGCTGTGTTTGCACTTGAGCCGGCCAAATGCGCTGCGCATAAACCAGCGCGCCGTGACATAAGCCAGCACAGAAAGACTCAGTGCCAGCAGCAAAGCGCGCAGGATCGGATAGTCCTGCCAGATGTTAACCAGCACTGCTTTGGAGTCATCCTCCCACAAGCCAAACATGAACAGATCGATGTGGGTGCCGTAAGTCAGGTAGTAATAATAGTTACCGATGCAGCCCAGCACATACAGCAGTGCGATCAGCGCATGATAAAGCGGAGCGACATGACTCCAGCGGGCATAACCACGCCGGGAAGCCGCCAGGACAAGGCCGGCCAGCAACAGCGGGGCATAAGCAATCGCGGTGACTTTGGCATCAAAGCGTGCGCCGACCCGGAATGCACGCCAGATATCCTCTGTCACGCCGGGCTGAATCAGTACGTCCTGAATATGATGAAAGAAAACACCACGCGCAATCAGCAAGATGCTGAATGAAAATACAAAAAACTGCAGCAGCACGAGACAGAGCTGACGCAAATGTGACTGATAATTCATGAGATAGACAACTACAACAGATAACGAGCGGCGACCTCTGAGGGACTTACCAGACTCATTATGAAAACAACAGACTTTAATTGACGTTGCAAATGTAAAAAGGTTCAGACATTAATAAAAGTTAGTGATCTGACCGCTGATTTTATAAATATGAAGGAATGATTGCAGCACGCGGGAGGATAACGATAAGCAGGCAGAGCACCAAGCTCTGCCTGTCAGGAGTGTGGCAGACGTCGCTATACCGAATAGAATTCTTTGTACCAGTTCACAAAATTAGCCACCCCCTGCTCAACCCCCATCTGCGGCTTGTACTGGGTTGCGGCAAACAGGTCTTCGGTATCGGCGTAAGTGGCGTACACATCACCCGGCTGCATCGGCAGCATATTTTTCTTGGCTTCAATGCCCAGTGCACTTTCCAGCGCCTTAATGTAGTCCATCAGCTTAACCGGACTGCCGTGGCCAATGTTGTACACCCGGTAAGGAGCAGAGCTGGTCGCGGGTGTGCCCTCTTCCACCGTCCAGTCAGTGTTGGCTTGTGGTACCACATCTTTAATACGCACAATGCCTTCCACAATGTCGTCGATGTAGGTGAAATCACGCTGCATATCGCCGTTGTTGTAGACGTCAATCGCATCGCCATTGATGATGGCTTTGGTAAACTTGAACAGCGCCATATCCGGGCGGCCCCACGGACCATACACGGTAAAAAAGCGCAGGCCGGTAGTCGGCACGCCGTACAGGTGCGAGTAAGTATGCGCCATCAGCTCATTCGATTTCTTGGTCGCGGCGTACAAAGAGACCGGGTGATCGACGCTGTCTGAGGTGTTAAACGGGGTTTTACGGTTCAGACCGTAAACCGAGCTCGAAGAGGCATACACCAGATGCTGAATCTTATGGTGGCGACAGCCTTCCAGAATCGTCAGGTGACCAACCAGGTTGCTGTCGGCATACGCCATCGGATTATCGATTGAGTAACGCACGCCAGCCTGAGCCGCGAGGTGAATCACTTTATCGAACTGCTCAGCTTCAAACAGGCCAGCAATGCCTTCACGATCCGCGATGTCCATTTCAATAAAGGTGAACTGGTCGTGCGCCGCGCGCTCAAGACGGGCATCTTTCAACGCCACATCGTAGTAGTCATTCAGGTTATCGATACCGATAACTTCGTGCCCTTCTGCACACAAACGCTCGACTACCGCAGAACCGATAAAACCGGCCGCACCGGTCACCAAATATTTCATCTGATTTCTCTCTTACACAGAAACTATCTGTTGTTTATATCACATTGAGTGTGTTTTTTCCGCTGTAACTAACTGGCAGGACGGACAGAAAAACGAGTTGCGCTGACCGATTTTAAGCTCTTCAATTAAGGTTTCACAACGCGGGCACTGGCCGCCTTTTTTGCCATACACCTGCAGCTCCTGGGCAAAATAACCCGGTTTACCGTCCGCCTGGGCAAAATCTTTCAGCGTGGTGCCGCCCTGCTTGATCGCCGTCGCCAGCACCGTTTTAATATCCGCGACCAAAGAGGTCCACTCCGCTTCACTGATTGAATGCGCCGGGCGCAGCGGATGAATCCGTGAGCTGAACAATGATTCGTTGGCGTAGATGTTACCCACCCCGACCACGATTTTGTTGTCCATGATGAAGGTCTTGATCGCCACCCGTTTATTACGCGCTTTATCCAGCATGTATTGCGGATTGAATTCATCGGTCAGCGGCTCCGGCCCCATATGATCGAGCACGCTGTGGCTCTCACCCGGTTCACACCACAACCAGGCACCAAAACGGCGCGGATCGTTATAACGCAGCACTTTGCCGTTTGTCAGCGCCAGATCCACGTGATCGTGTTTGCCCGGCGCAAAGTCTCCATCCAGTACCCGCAGCGAACCCGACATCCCCAGATGCACAATCGCCGTGCCTGCCGTGGTTTCCAGCAGCAGATACTTGGCCCGACGCGTAATCGCGGTAATCACCTGCCCTTCCATCCGCTTCAGCTCCTGCGGGATATCCCAGCGCAGTTTCGGGGTACGAAAGGTCAGCGTACGCACGGTCTGCCCCACCAGATGCGGTGAGATCCCCATACGGCTGACTTCAACTTCAGGTAATTCAGGCATGCTTTCTCCTCGGGAGATCCTTGGTTCAAGGGTCTTTGCGGTTAGTAGGACTTAGTTTAACGGAACTCAGGCCACGCTGGCGAGGAGTAAAAAGATATAAGATCCTAGGGCCTAGCCCCTAGGAAAAGAAGATTCTGTGGTCGGGGGAAATCTAGTGATACAAATCCGTCATCTAAAATCAAAGCTAATTCACCGCCTTGATTATCGCTAAAATCTCGCAGCGATCTCCCCCTAGGGCCTAGGACCCAGGAACTAGGAACTAGCATTTAGGAACTAAGGAAACAAATACCCCGCTTCCGCCGAGACCGCTATCCACTCGTTCTGCCAGTTTTTAAACAGCCAGAACTGCGGCGCCTGATAGTAGGTGATCCTTTGCGGCTCTTCCTGGCCCTGATACCAGACTTCAATGCTGTGTGGGTTGCCCAGTTTAGGCTGCAACGACTGATAGGTTTGTTCATCGACCCGGGTGCCGGTCAGTTGCTGCCAGCGCTCAATCAGCGCCTGAGGTTCAATATTGATTGGCGGGTTGGCCTGCCACTCTCCATGACTCTTCTGCAGCGATAAGCGGGTAAAATGCATCGCCTGCAACTCAGCCTGTGGATTGAGTAATGCCGGATACGGGCTGACGGGCGGCTCGATTAAATAGCTTTTAATGATCGACGGCAGGTTGATGATGCCGATAAACAGAATCACCGCCAGAATCAGAAGATTATTCCAGCGGCGACGTCGCCGGGGTGAGACGCGCATGACCGCAGTCCTTAGTTAATTGAATCTTAAGCCAGATTAGCAGAGTGCGCAGCGGGATCCTAGCGTGCCGAAGACAGGTGGGTCAGGTAATGAAACGACAAGACGAGAAGGATGTGCAGAGCGGGAGGGAAGATAACCGGGTTACCTGCCAAAGGGGAACTTAGTGAGCCTAGTGAGCCTAGTGAGCCTAGTGAGCCTAGTGAGAAACATTCGAACGGGATAGCAGAAAACAAAAAACCCAACCAAAAGGCTGGGTTTTTCTACTAACACCAAAGCAAGCGATCAATTACTTGATTTTCGCTTCTTTGTATAGAACGTGCTGGCGTACTACTGGATCAAATTTCTTGATCTCGAATTTGCCTGGCATGTTGCGTTTGTTCTTGTCAGTTGTGTAGAAGTGACCAGTACCTGCTGAAGATACCAGACGGATTTTCTCACGAATGCCTTTAGCCATTGTTTAATTCCTCTTAAACGTTTTCGCCACGTGCACGGATATCAACAAGAACAGCATCGATGCCTTTCTTATCAATGATACGCATGCCTTTAGCAGTTAGACGTAGTTTAACAAAACGTTTTTCGCTCTCTACCCAGAAACGATGAGTTTGTAGGTTCGGCAGAAAACGACGCTTAGTAGCATTTCGTGCGTGTGAACGGTTGTTACCCGTTACTGGACGCTTACCAGTTACTTGGCATACTCGGGACATGAATGTCTTCTCCAAATCGTTTCAGCTCGATATCAACCTTGGTGGCCGAACCTCTCTCTTTCACTTAAGAAGTTGAGGTTAAAAACCGTTATGGAAAATCCATACAAGGCTATCAAAGGTCGCGCATTATACTAACTTGACACGCGTTGCTCAAGACCCGAACAGATCCTTTTTACAGAATTACCTGATCTTTTTCTCTGTTGAGCTGATTGAGGTTAAAAAATGTGTGCGAATCATACCAGAAAACAGCAGAAAGCTAAGCATTTTTTGTACATTCCGCTCAAATGCCGATAAGGCCCGCTTTTATTGCTCGCTGCAAAATATCCACTTCATCGCTAGACCTTTGTATTACTTAGCTTGTTTGCACTTGACCACCAGGTTGCTTCACACCCGCATAGAGCAAAAAAAGAATACTTCAGCAGCTAAAGCCAGCCGCGTTCGGCAAAGGAAACCACCTCACCGTCGCCGACCACGAAGTGATCCAGCACCCGGATATCCACCAGCGCCAGTGCATCGGCCAGTCGGTGCGTGATCCTTCGGTCAGCCTGACTCGGCTCAGCCACGCCGGAAGGATGGTTATGCGCCAGAATCAGCGCCGCCGCGTTATGGTGCAGCGCCCGTTTCACTACCTCACGCGGATAAACGCTGGCGGCGTCGATGGTGCCTTCAAATAAGATTTCATCCTGAATGACCCGGTTCTGGTTATCAAGAAACAGAATATAGAAGGCTTCACGCTGGCGATCGCGCAACACGCTGGAAAGATACAATTTGGTGTGCTGCGGACTGGTCAGCGCTTCGCCGCGCCTTAACGCTTCCCCCAGATATCGCTGCGTCATCTCCAGTACCGCCTGCAACTGGACATATTTAGCTTCGCCCAGCCCTTTATGACAGCAAAAGTGATCTTTGCGGGCAGAAAACAGCGCGCGCAGCGATCCAAACTCCCTGAGCAGAAAATCGGCCAGCTCGATCACATTCATCCCCCTCGTGCCGGTACGCAGAAATATCGCCAGCAGTTCGGCGTCAGATAAGGATTGCGGCCCGCGGGCAAGCAGCTTTTCACGTGGCATCGACTCGCTGGGCAGAAACTTGAGACTCATATCGGCTCCTGTAAAAAAGCCTGCCGATCCTAATGCCCGGCAGGCTCTGTATCTACTCAAACCGATTTGACCTGTGCAATGCAAACGCAAAACAGGATCTTGGGGCACACTTCAATCTTTGCTGTAACTGCCCTGTTGCTCAAAGCGGCAAATCAACGCTGGCACCGCAGCAGCGCTTACAGTTTGAAATGACCGACCAAACTGTTCATCTGCTGGCCCGACTGCGCCAGACGGCTGCTGATCGCTTCAGAGCGCTGCAGATTATGCGTCAGATCATTCACGATATGCTGAATCGCCACCAGGTTCTGGTTAATGTCTTCCGCCACCGCGCTCTGCTGCTCAGCGGCAGATGCAGTCTGGATGCCCATGTCATGAATCAGGCTGACCGCATCAGAAATGCCGGACAAGCTATCTTTAATCTGCACCGACTCCAGCGCCGTTTTCTCACCGCGCTCCTGACTCAGAGCCATACTGCGTACCGCTTTGCTAACACCCTGATGCAACTGCTGCAGCATGTCGCCGATTTCCTGGGTGCTGTTCTGGGTGCGGCTGGCCAGCGAGCGAACCTCGTCTGCCACCACAGCAAAGCCACGCCCCTGTTCACCCGCCCGCGCCGCTTCAATCGCTGCGTTGAGTGCCAGCAGATTGGTCTGCTCGGCAATTTCACCAATCACGTTCAGCACCTTGGTTATCTGCTCGGTTTGCTGGCTCAGCTCAGAAATGGCTTCTGAAGTGAGGTTGACTTCGTTGACCAGTTCGCCAATGCCTTCGATGGCCAGGTTCACTTCCTGCTGTGCATCGGAGATCTGGCGGTTGGCCGAATCAATCGCCTGCGCGGTGGAATGCGTGTTATTGGCCACTTCACGCGATGTGGCGCTCATTTCGGTTACCGCGGTCACCACTTTATCGGTTTCCAGACTGTGATCGCCCATCTGCTGGCTCGACTGACTGGTCTGCACATCGAGATCCGACGCTGCCGATTGCACTTCCTGCGCCGAACTGCGCAGATCGACAATTAACGGATGCAGTTTATCCATAAAGTCGTTAAAGGCCTTAGCTACTTCACCGATTTCATCACGGCTTTCTACTTTCAGCCGCGCAGTCAGGTCACCGCCACCGGCTGCCACCGCTTTTAATGAGTCCACGACATGCTGCAACGGCGCGACACAGCGCGAGACCAGCACGCTGACAATCACAATCGTCAGCACCAGCCCCGCCAGAGACAAACCGACCGCAGACCAGGTCTGTTCACTCAGCTGTGCTTCACGCTGCGCCTCGAACTGGGCGACCTGAGTGTCGATATCGTCAATATAAATACCCGTGCCCAGCACCCAGTCCCATTTTGGCAGGTACTCGGCATACCCCAGTTTCGGCGCCTGAGCATCAAGCGAAGGCTTGTGCCAGGAGAAATATAAGAAGCCGTCGCCACTTTTTGCGGCCTGGATCAATCCGGCGATCACCGGGACGCCATTTTTATCTTTCAGATCGTAGAGGTTCTTGCCTTCCAGCGCCGGATTGATCGCGTGCAGAGTATTGACGCCCTGCGAATCATAGGCAAAAAAGTAGCCGTCGCTTTCAAAGCGCATCGCTTTGAGGATCGCTTTCGCCTGCGCCTGGTTTTCACCGTTGCGGTCTGCATCGTACAGATCCTGAATCGCCGTCACGCCCATCATCAGATACGCTTTAAGCTCAGCTTTGCGGCTTTCGACCAACTGGGCGCGGTATTGGGTCAGTTCCTGCTGTAACGAGTTCATCCCGCTCCAGTAATTGACGGCCGTCACGATGGCCGTGATCACGACCAACGGGATTACGGTCAGCAATAGCAGTTTAGTTCGGCTTCTAAGAGAGATCATATTCTGGTCCTGTGGCTTTATAATTGTTGCTTTATTTTGTTGGTATACAAACAACCTGAGGCTATACCCTTGCTACTTGAAGCTGCAGCGGTGTTGGCTGCAACTCCAAGTTGTTTGAGTATATCTTGCCTCATTGGCAGAAAAGTTCTGTGAGGGTGACATAAGTTTCATACCTGCATGTTTAGCCTTTATCGGCCACCATCGGCGATACTTGACGCAGCTCCGACATCTTTCTGCAGTTGTGCTAACATAGCGCGCAGAATTTTTGAGGAATCCAGTATGCAAACGTTGGCAGGAAAAAAGATTCTGCTTGGTATCAGCGGCGGTATCGCTGCGTACAAATGTGCAGAACTCACCCGTCGCCTGATTGAGCGCGGGGCCGAGGTCCGGGTCGTTATGACGACGGCGGCGAAAGAATTTATTACCCCATTGACCATGCAGGCGGTGTCCGGTCATCCGGTGTCTGACAGTCTGCTCGATCCGGCAGCGGAAGCGTCGATGGGCCATATTGAACTGGCCAAATGGGCCGACCTGGTGTTGCTGGCACCGGCTAGCGCCGATTTGATTGCGCGTATGGCGGCTGGCATGGGGAACGATTTGCTGACTACGCTGGTGCTGGCAACGGATGCACAGGTTGTGGTGTCTCCGGCCATGAACCAGCAGATGTACCGCAACCTGGCCACGCAGGACAATATCGCGACGCTGACACAGCGCGGCATGCAGATCTGGGGGCCGGGCGCCGGTCAGCAGGCGTGTGGTGATGTGGGGCCAGGCCGTATGCTCGAGCCGATGGATTTAGTCCAGCGCTGTGAGGGTTACTTCGGCCCCAAGCCGCTGCGCGGTAAACGGGTGCTGCTCACCGCGGGTCCGACGCGCGAGGCGCTCGATCCGGTGCGTTACATCACCAATCACAGTTCAGGGAAAATGGGCTTTGCGATTGCCGACGCGGCAGCGAAACTGGGGGCAGAAGTGACCCTGATCAGCGGACCGGTGCATTTAACTACCCCAGCCAATGTGTCGCGTATTAATGTTAGCAGCGCCGTGGATATGCATGCTGAGGTGATGAACCAGGCCAGCGCACACGATATCTTTATCGGCTGTGCGGCCGTGGCGGATTACCGCCCGCAGCAGGTCGCCGCCCAGAAAATGAAAAAGACCGATGACAGCGATACGCTGACCATCACCATGGTCAAAAACCCGGATATTGTCGCCAGTGTGGCCGCAATGGCGCAAAACCGACCATTTACTGTTGGCTTTGCCGCTGAAACTGAGGACGTAGAGCAATACGCCCGCGGTAAACTGGTGAAGAAAAACCTCGATATGATTTGCGCCAATGATGTTTCAGTCGCAGGTCAGGGGTTTAACAGTAACGAGAACGCGCTGACGGTCTACTTTGCCGGGGATGCAACCCGTCCTGAAGGCAAACAGCTGCTACCACTGGCCTCCAAAGCCGAGCTGGCACATGCCCTGATGCTGTTGATCAACGACAAAATAAGCTAAACGCCGCTGAGTGCGCATCCCGCTGCGGGATGCGTGTCACGAGTTAACACTTTCCTCTTGTCTATTTGTGTTTACTCGCCGATATCACCACTCAGAGACAGCAACCGCCTGTGCGGTGCTGCCGTGCGCGCGACGACAGGCAGCCAAGTCAGTCGTCGCATAAAACTGTAGTGGTACTGAAAAGCTTGATTTGCAATAACTTTAATTTTAAAAAGCTTACGTTTTGAAAAGGAAAGACGGTTATGGCCGGCACTAAGAAAAGCAATCGACGTGAAGAAATACTGCAAGCCTTAGCAGAGATGCTCGAATCCCATGAAGGCGCCTCACGCATCACCACCGCCAAACTGGCCAAGCAGGTGGGTGTGTCTGAAGCCGCTTTGTATCGTCATTTCCCGAGCAAAGCACGTATGTTTGAAGGCCTGATTGAATTTATCGAAGAGTCCCTGATGTCACGCATCAACCGGATTCTGGATGAAGAAAAAGATACTCTGAACCGGATTCGGATGGTGATGCAACTGCTGCTGGCCTTCTCTGAACGTAACCCGGGCCTGACAAGAATTTTGTCCGGACATGCTCTAATGTTTGAAAATGAGCGCCTGCGTGAACGTATTAATCAGTTGTTTGAACGCATTGAAACCTCGCTGCGTCAGATCCTGCGCGAGCGTAAGATTCGGGAAGGCAAATCGTTCCCGGTCGATGAAAACATTCTGGCCGCGCAGTTACTCGGCCAGGTGGAAGGCAGTCTGAACCGCTTTGTACGCTCAGATTTCAAATACCAGCCAACCGCTAACTTTGAAGAGTACTGGTCACTGCTCAGTGCGCAGATTCAGTAATCTTGAATCATGACAATCTATTTTTACTCTTAATCAGACAGACCACATTATGAGTCAAAACAAATACGCCAAACCCGAATTTACTTTGTCACTGCTGCACCCGAAAAACTGGGGGGTGTGGCTCGGCTTTGGTTTTCTCGCTCTGCTGGTGAACCTGCTGCCCTATTCACTGCTGCTCAAACTGGGCCGGAGTCTGGGCAAACTTGGAATGCGCTTTGGTAAAAAGCGCGTTCATGTCGCCAAACGTAACCTGGAACTGGCCTTTCCGGATAAAGCGGCCGATGAAATCGAACGCATGGTGGAAGAGAACTTCAAAAACACCGGCGCGGCGCTGATTGAAACCGGCATCGCCTGGTTCTGGCCGACCTGGCGCTTCAAACGCCGCCTGATTAATAAAGACACCAGCGCACTGGCCGAGCACTTGCGTCACAAACAAGGCGTGCTGATGTGCTGTGTGCATGCACTTAATCTGGAAATCACCGCCCGTGCGTGCGGCGCACTGGGCTTGTCCGGTTACGGAGTATTCCGCCCACATAACAACCCGGCGTATAACTTTATTCAGTACTGGGGCCGCACTCACAACGGCAATAAGCTGGTTGACCGCAAAGATGTCAAACAAATGATTCGCGTCATGCGCCAGGGTGAGCTGCTGTTCTACCTACCGGACCACGACTACGGCCGCAATAAATCCGCGTTTGTACCTTTCTTTGCGGTTGAAGATGCCTGTACCACCACTGGTACTTACCTGCTGGCTAAAGCCAGTAAGTGTGCGATTGTGATGGGATCGGGATTTCGCAACGCGGAGGGTAAATATGAAATCTTCGCAGACCTGTCGGTGGAAGATCACTTCCCGTACGACGATGAAACCGCCTCTGCCGCTTACATGAATCAGTTTGTCGAGCAGCTGATCCTGCGCGCGCCAACCCAGTGGATGTGGCTGCACAAACGCTTTAAGACCATGCAGGATCCGAAGGTGGAAAAAGGCATTCGCTATAAGTGAGGTTGAGGCTGTAGGTTCTAGGAGAAAAGGTCTTAATAGCGGTGAATATCTTCACTGCGATGATGAAAAGTCTTAATCTCAGCTTGATACACTAAAAATAAAGCTCCGGCCTGAATCATCAGCGCCGGAGCTTTTTACTCTAGGAACCAGGAACCGAGTCCCTGAAAACCTCAAACATCAGATACCATATTGCGCGCGGTACGCTTTGACCGCTGCCAGGTGCTCGCTGTTACCGCCCTTCTCTTCGAGGTAAGTAATCAGGTCAGTCAGGCTGACAATCGAGACCACAGCACAGCCGAAATCACGTTCCACTTCCTGAATCGCCGACAGCTCGCCTTTGCCTTTTTCCTGACGGTCAATCGCCACCAATACACCGGCCAGATCCGCGCCGTTATTCTTGATGATCTCCATCGATTCACGAATTGCAGTACCGGCGGTAATTACGTCGTCTACCAGCATGATACGCCCCTGCAGCGGACTGCCGACCAGACTCCCGCCTTCACCGTGGTCTTTGGCTTCTTTACGGTTAAAGCAGTATGGCGTATCCACATCGTGGTGATCCGCCAGCGCAACGGCAGTGGTGGTCGCAATCGGGATGCCTTTGTAGGCCGGGCCAAACAGCACATCGTATTCGATAGCCGAGTCCATCAGCGCTGCGGCATAAAAACGGCCCAGACGCGCTAAATCGCGGCCAGTATTGAACAGACCAGCGTTAAAGAAATAAGGGCTTTTACGGCCTGATTTCAAAGTAAACTCACCAAATTTCAGGACTTCCTTTTCTAGTGCAAACTCAATAAATTCACGCTGGTACGCTTTCATGACTTTCTCTCTTTGATTTAGGCTCTAGGGATTAGGATCCTAGGTCCCAGGTTGGTTGCTTATATATCATCAGCTCCAGAACAACAGGTTCTGGAGTCAATATAATCGTCGACCTTGCCGGTTAAGATCTCAGGCCCCAGGTCCTGAAAACCTTGTGCTAATCGCAGCAAGGACGACGAAAAAAACACAAAAAAATAGCCCCCATAACGGGAGCTATCGATCAATTATTTTCTAACGACGCCTTCTGCGCCGAGACAATGTCTGCAATGCCTTTCTTGGCCACCGCCAGCAAATCCAGCAGTTGCTCATGGCTAAACGGTTCGCCTTCAGCCGTGCCCTGGATTTCGATCATGTTACCTTCTTCGGTCATTACCACATTCATGTCGGTGTCAGCAGCCGAGTCTTCAACATATTCCAGATCACACAACACGTCCTGACCCAGAATACCTACCGACACGGCCGCCACATGGCCTTTCATCGGGTTCTTCTTCAGTTTACCGCTCTCGACCAGCTTATCGAATGCATCCGCCAGAGCCACGCTCGCACCGGAGATAGACGCAGTACGGGTACCGCCGTCAGCCTGAATCACATCACAGTCAACCGTAATCATCAGCTCGCCCATGGCTTTCAGATCCACCACAGCACGCAGGCTGCGCGCGATCAGACGCTGGATTTCCATGGTACGTCCACCCTGTTTACCGCTCGCCGCTTCACGGCGAGTACGCGAGTGAGTAGCACGCGGCAGCATACCGTATTCAGCGGTTACCCAGCCTTTACCCTGGCCTTTTAGCCAGCGTGGCACGCCTTCTTCTACCGTGGCGTTACACAGCACCTTGGTATTACCAAACTCAACCAGTACAGAGCCTTCTGCATAGGCGGTGTAATGACGAGTAATCTTGATCGGACGAACCTGATCCGCAGCGCGGTTATTTGGACGCATAGGGCCTCTACCTTGTTTGTGTGAACGACGTTTTATGGTTTTACACAACACTTATGGCTGCGAAACGACGCGGGGTTGCAACGACAACCGGTCGAAACGGCGGTTGAACAAAACCGCAGCCGAAGGGTCGAATTTATTGGGGCAAAATTATAGCGGAAATCCTTGCTCAATCACAGAGTCTCTACACCCACTCGGCAACTTTTCTATGCTAGTATTATCGCCAGTTCATTTTTGAATATAAACCAAGGACATTTCGATGATTTACAGCATGACGGCGTACTCACGCAAAGAAGTCAAAGGCGATTGGGGCAGTGCCGTGTGGGAAATCCGCTCGGTCAACCAACGCTATCTGGAGACCTACTTCCGCCTGCCGGAACAGTTCCGTGGCCTGGAGCCAGTGCTGCGTGAGCGTTTCCGTAAGCGTCTGGCGCGCGGTAAAGTCGAATGTCATCTGCGTTATGAAGCCAACCATGCCGCGCAAAGTGAACTGAGCATTAACGAAGACCTGGCCAATCAGGTCATTAAAGCCGCCAGCCAGATCATGCATATGACCGGCGAGCTGAGCCGTATCAACCCGTTCCAGGTCATGCAGTGGCCGGGCGTGATGGAAACGCCTGAGCAGGATATGGACGAAATCAACCAGGCTCTACTGAACGGTTTTGAAGACGCACTGAATGAGTTTATCGAAGCACGCGGCCGTGAAGGCGACAACATGAAAGCCTTGATCGTGCAGCGCCTTGATGCGATCAGTGCCGAAGTGGTCAAAGTTCGCGCGCGGATGCCGGAAATCCTCGACTGGCAGCGTGAACGCCTGCTCACTAAATTCGAAGAAGCTAAAGTCGAACTGGAGCCGACCCGGGTTGAGCAGGAACTGATCCTGCTGGCACAAAAATCCGATGTCGCCGAAGAGCTAGACCGACTCGATTCTCACGTCAAAGAGACGCACAACATCCTCAAAAAAGGTGGCTCGTGCGGTCGCCGTCTCGACTTCATGATGCAAGAGTTCAACCGTGAGTCGAACACGCTGGCGTCAAAATCGATCAGCACTGACATCACTGCCTCCGGTGTGGAACTGAAAGTGCTTATCGAGCAGATGCGTGAGCAAATTCAGAATATTGAATAAAGTTTCAGCCGTAAATAAACCGATTGCAAAACCCTGCCTGGCAGGGTTTTTTGATCTTTTTCAATCCAGCCAGCTGGATGAAATAATTACCATTCGTCTTAAATAAGCAGATGAAACCATATGCAACATGAGTATAATAGGACCAAGAAGGCGTCGAAAAATGCAAAGAGTGTAGCTATCACGTCACATTAGGCCTTGAGTTACTAATGTCTCAATATAAATACAACCGCATTGAATCCCCCGAACTTATAATCGCCTGGCAGGTCAAATTGTCTGATGAGCTATCCGAGTCCGCGGCATACGGCGGCCACCATCTTGAATGCCTGCCATCCGGCCCTTTCCTTAACCCTGTTGATTAAAACGAATTGTATCAATAGATTTGATCGTTTGATTTTGTCTCGGAGATGTTGTTGTTATGTTGTTTAAACTCTTGTTTAAATGGTGTATCCGTTTAACTGGCAAATCGAAACCTGGTTTAGAAGTCACCGCCGAAAAACCTCGCGTTCTGATCATTCCTTATAATGCCATCGGTGATATGGTGATGACCGCGCCACTGTTCACAGCCCTTAAGAAAGCACATCCTGACTGGCAGCTTGAAGTCTTGTGCAGTTCGCGCAATCAGGACATTATCCGCTACCATCCGGCAATCCAGCGTTGCTGGCAAGTAGACCTCAGCCTTAAGCCACACCGGGCATGGTCACAACGCGCGGCCCGCAACGAATTGTATTCACAGCAATTTGATAAAATCGTCTATCTGGAAGAGCGGATTCACTGGGTCGCTTTGTGGCGGATTCATCGTTTGCACGCTGCCGAGAAACTCAGCCTGCCTTTTGCACAACGTCTGATTGAGAAAAAACAAATCGACCCGGTTGCGCTTGGAATTTTCGACCGGACTATCGGTGCTGACTATGAACACACTCCGCACTTCACCCGCCGCATGATGAGCATTGTTCCGGCATTGGGCGGTGAAATCCCGCACAAGATGGAGTATGACCTTAATCTGCCACACCAGAAAAGCGGCTGGGGCAAAGTGCTGCCGGCCGGCGAGCGTTTGCTGTTTAATCCTTGTGGCACACAAAGCGGCAACACTCTGAGCAGTGAACAGGCATGCTCGATTCTGACTCAGCTCGAAAGCCTGGATATCAAGGTGTGTGTGTTTGATTTGCCCGATGTGCGCCAGAAACTGGCCGATTATCCCCATCAGGATCGCATCTCTTATCTCGCCTCAGGCTCTATCAGCCAGGCCGGCGATTTGATTCGCGAGATGTCTTTGGTGCTGACCACAGATACGTCGATCGGTCATATTTCTTCAGCACTTGGCATTACGACTTTCATTATGCGTTCCGACGAAGCCTGGCGCGCTAACTGCGACCCGCTAGCCGATAACACATGCCTGCTGATTAGCAAAAACACCCTGGCCTCACTTGCACCAGAACTGGTTTTGGAACAGTTACAAAACTTCCTGAGTGAACACAAGCCCGCCGCATGTGCGTGACATAGCCACATTAGCAGGACATGTACATTAGCAGTGTACATTAGCAGGACACACACCGTACATTCAAAGCGGCTGTACATTAGCAGGACACACACCGTACATTCAAAGCGGCAACTCTCTGAGCAGTGAAATTTTATAAGGACACTCCCCGTTCCAACGCCTCATTGTCTAATACTTGAGTGACTGCGAACGACATCTGGTTATTTGCAGTCACTCTGAATCCGGTGCAGAAAAGCTGCACTTTCCGGTCATCTCCGCCATTCTTAATACATCTTTTCGCGGCAGAGAAACAACATGACCACAGCCAGAAGCAAACTGATTTGCCCTGATGTCACACCGTATTATCACTGTGTATCACGCTGTGTCAGGCGCTCTTATCTGTGCGGGCAAGATAAACTGACCGGCAAGTCATTCGAGCACCGTCGTGATTGGGTGGAACAAAAAATTCTCTCTCTTGCCACCATATTCTGTATTCGAATCTGTGCTTATGCCGTCATGAGTAACCACTATCACCTGGTCGCATTCATCGATAAAGAAGCCGCGCAAGCGCTTTCGCGGGAAGAGATCATCGAACGCTGGGCAGCCGAACATACGATTCCGAGCATCATACAACGTTATCTGGATGGCCAGCTGACTGGCCAGGCTGAATGGGAATGTTGTCTTAGCCTGATAGAAACTTGGCGAGATCGGCTTTGCTCACTGAGCTGGTTCATGAAAGAACTGAACTACAACATAGCGTTACAAGCCAATAAAGAAGATAACTGTACGGGTCGCTTTTGGGAAGGACGCTTTAAGTCCCAGGCTCTTCTGGATGAGAAAGCGTTGTTGGCGGCGATGGCGTATGTAGACCTCAATCCCGTGCGAGCCAAGCTTGCAGAAACTCCGGAGCAATCAGAGCACACCTCAATAAAAAGGCGGATCTCCAAACTAGAGCAAGAAAAAAGCACCGCAAGCCCGCTCGCCGATTTTGTCGGTTACCAGTCTCAGGAAGACACCTATGGTATTCCATTTCGGCTCATTGATTATATTGAACTGGTAGACTGGATTGGCCGACAATTTCGGACGGACAAAGCAGGTCGCATTCAACCAACTCAACCTGCCATTCTTAAACGCTTATCACTGCCTCAACAAGAATGCGTACAACTTTGCCGCAATCTGGAGCAACATGCTCGAGTTTGGATAGGTTCCAGCACCCATTTAATACATGCCAAATCGAAACTAAAACGTAAACGCCTGCTCGCCATTCATATATCCTAGTCCCTCCTCTTTTCGTCATATGCCTTCGAATAACCTGTCGGTAAAGATAATCTCGTCTGATTACTTATGATCTTACCGATCAGGATAAAGAATCCCAGCGTAGTCCATAATCCTGCTGCGACTCAGATAAACGGTTAACCTATAGCGAGTATGACGATCCAAGCATTAGAAGGACACACACCGTTCCAGGATCTCATTTCCTCATACATAAATGACTAAAAACTAAATCAGGCTGTTGTAAATCATGTGTTCCCATTAAAAATGCAGTGAAGGTGTGTGTCCCCGTTAAAAGCCACCTATGATTTGACACAATTTAACCTTGTTTCATAAACGATGATTATAGCCAAGCAACTGAAAAGCAGAGTAATATCCGGCAGCAGAGCAATGCGGCTCTGCTCTCTTTAATCTGATAAGCAGCTTGTCATCATGGAAAATATTGTCGAAAAACTTCTTTATTCGTCGCGCTGGATTATGGCGCCAATTTATCTCGGCCTGAGTTTGGTCCTGGCTGCTCTGGGTATCAAATTTTTTCAGGAGGTGTTTCATCTCATTCCGGTAATTTTCACCATTAAGGAAGTCGATCTGATTTTGATTTCCTTATCGCTGATTGATATCTCTCTAGTCGGCGGCCTGATTGTGATGGTGATGTTTTCCGGTTACGAAAACTTCGTCTCTAAAATCGATCTGGATGAGAACGATGACAAACTCGGCTGGCTGGGTAAACTTGACACAAGTTCGCTGAAAAACAAGGTATCTGCGTCTATTGTCGCGATTTCATCGATCCATCTACTGAAAGTGTTTATGAATACCGAACAGATCGACGGTGAAAAAATCAAATGGTACCTGCTGCTGCATGTCACCTTTGTTGTCTCAGCGTTTGCGATGGGCTATCTAGATAAAATCACCAAAAAGTAACAGTTAAGGTGAGTAACGGTTAAGGTGTGTGTCCTTCGAAGAGAATTAAGGGCGTGTGTCCTCGTTATAAATTATCTTCGTTATAAAAAAACCAGCCTCGGCTGGTTTTTTGTTTTTCTGGTATCAAAAATCGTAGCTGGCTGACAGTACGACCGTACGCGGTGATCCCTGCACCAGGTAGTTGCTGCCCGGGTAACCACCGGCAGATGCCCAGTAGTTTTTGTCGGTCACGTTATCGACCCGGGCACGCAGTGTCAGTACGTTATCTCCGACTTGCATACCATAGCGGGCACCGAGATCAAAGCGGGTCCAGGACGGCAGTTCCAGTGAATTGTCAGAACTCATGTATTGTGCACCAGTATACAGGGTACGACCTTCCAGAGTCAGGCCTTCCACAAACGGAGTCGCCCATTCCAGGTTCAGGTTAGCCTGCACTTTCGGTACGCCGATCGCTTTCTTACCTTGCGATTCTGAATCACTTTTCACAATTTCAGCATCAAGCAGAGTCACACCACCCAGTACTCTTACGCGCTCGATTGGCTCACCAAACGCTGACAGCTCAATCCCACGGTGACGCTGCTCACCGTTATCGGTATAGCTGTTGTTGCTGTCGTACATGTATGTCGGTTTGCTGATTTCAAACAGGCTGACCACCGCGCCGTAGCTGCCGGTATCGTACTTAACACCGACTTCATACTGCTCTGAACGGTTAGGTTTGAGTACTTCACCTTGGTTCGCCACTGCGCCGCTGGTATTTGAAGCTGGTGCTATCTCGCCCGGTAACAGTGCTTCAGCATAGTTGGCATACAGAGAGACATCCAGGGTTGGCTGATACACCACCCCCACTGACGGAGTCAGGGCCGTTTTGCTGTAAGCGCCATTTTCTGCACCAGTACCGTAATCAAAACTCTTGGTTTCTATCCTTTGCAGACGCGCGCCCAGCATCAGTTTGACCTGGTCATCAAACAACGACAACGTATCCACCGCCGCCGCACTGCTGTAAGTTACACGTTCCGTTTCAATCGGATCACTCAGGCTGCCACCAAGCCATGCACCGGCTGGCTGGCTGATCTGGGTGTAATCATCCAAAGAGCCGACGCTGGTCGTCGCTGACATCACATACGCGTTTTTCGAACGCGACTGATACAGTGAGCCGGATAGCACAACAGTATGACCAATACTGCCGGTAGTAAATTCGTGTCTTACCCCGCTGTCGGCTGACATCACGGTATCTTCACGCACGTTTTCAAACAGATACGCGGTCAGATTACCATTACCGTCAGCGGTCGGGTTAGCCAGCAGGTTATGCTCTTTGCCGCGGCGCATGCCCGCTGCAAGCCAGCCGCTCGTCTGGCTGCTGAAGTCGTATTCTGCCCGCACCACACCAAACAGCTGCTTCTCATCCGTGTATGTCCAGTCCTGAGCATATTTCGCATCGCTGCTTGGCAATGGCGGGATCGCACCACCCGGCGTCACACTCGGACGCGGTGAATCAATATGATGATCCTGATAACCGGCATCCGCCGACATACGGAAGTTCTCGCCCCGATGATCAAAGCCCAGGCTCAGCATACCAAGCTGGGTATCCTGATCATCGACGGCATCATCACCGCCGCGGGCAACCAGATTGACACGCAGGCCATTCTCCTGGTTGTCACCAAAACGACGCCCCAGATCCAGCGCGCCATAACCCTGACCACCGGACTGAGTACCAACCGTGACGCGGGTCAGCGGTTCGCTGCCGGCGCGCTTCGGTACCAGGTTAACCGAACCACCAATCGCACTGCCGCCCGGCGCCGCACCATTCACAAAAGTGTTGGCACCGCGGAACACTTCGACCCGTTCCAGCATTTCTGCTGCCACATACTGACGCGGCAGAATGCCGTACACGCCGTTCAGGGTCATGTCGTCGGAATATACCGGGAAACCACGAATCATGTACAGTTCCTGGAAGTTACCAAAGCCGACCGACTGACGTACCGTCGGGTCATTTTTCAGCGCATCACCGACACTTTTTGCCTGCTGGTTAGCCATCAGTTGTGAGGTGTAATGCGTTGATGAAAATGGCATATCCATGAAATCCTGATTGCCGAGAATACCCGCCCGGCCGGAACACGCTACTTGTCCCCCCTGGTACTCACCACCCAGATCAACTTGTGAACCAACAATGGTGACCACTTCGTCAGGGTGTGTGTCCTCGTTAGAAGTAGCGGTTTGGTTAAGGTGTGTGTCCCCGACAGCTGTGTCTGCCAGAGCGTAGCTGGCTTGCCCTATGGTTAACGCGGCAATCACGCCAAGTCCGACCGGAGTGAGACGGAACGATTTCATAAATACCCCTGCTGTATTAATAGACTAATCATTAATTTTTAAGGAATGATATTGCCAATGAGAACGATTTGCAATGGCAATAAAGTATCAACCAGCGCGAAGCAATAAAAATGTCAGGAAAAAGAGGGGATCTGAGCGCGATCCCCTGTTAAAGACGGCAAGGTTAACGGCGGGTCAGACGGTTGAACACCAGCAGAGCAAGAAAATAGAGCGCGCCGAGAATGGCGACCAGCGTACCCGCCGCTATTTGGTTCGGATACAGCACCACCTGCCCCAGCCAGTCGGACCATAACATGGTGGTACCGCCAATCAGGCTGGCGAGCAGCAGCTGTGCTTTGGTCTGCTGGGCACCGAGCATGCGCGCCAGATGTGGCGCAATCAGACCGACAAATGACACCGGCCCCATGGTCGCCGTGACTACCGCGCACAACATGGCCACCAGCACCAGTAAACCGAGCGAAGTCAGCGAACTGCTCAGTCCACGTGCCTGGGCAAAAGAGCGGCTGATCGAGATCAGCGTCAGCGCGCGGCTGCTCATCAGGCTCAGTATCAGCATGGCTACCACCAGCGCAGCCAGCAACAACGCCTGCTCTGCGGTCACCCGGTAGGTTGACCCGGCCAGCCACTGCAGAATTTTGTAGCTGTCCTGATTGCCTTTGGCGAGACAGAACTGCACCAATGCCTGCAGCAATGCGGTCATGGCAATCCCGGTCAGAATCACGCTCGATGGCGCAAACTGGTGTTTACGCCCCAGCACAATCAGCACCAGCAATACCGCCATACTGCCGACCAGAGCCGTGCCCCATTGAGTAGATTGCAGCGACTGTCCGAGAAACAGGCTGGAGAAAACCAGTGCAAACGTGGCACCGGCCGACACGCCGAGAATATCCGGGCTGGCGAGCGGGTTGTAAATCAGGCGCTGCAGTATGCTACCGGCCAGCGCCAGACCAATACCGGTAAACAGCGCGGTCACCATGCGCGGCCAGCGCAGAGCCCACTGGAACTCGTTTGGCCAGGCCAGTGTCAGCCCACTCTGCTGTGGCTGATAACCGATATATAAGGCAGCGCCAAGCAGCATCAGCAGGGCAATCGAGACCGGCATAGGCCATGAAATACGCGGCCGTGAGCCAGGCAATGCCACCGCTATTCCGTCCTGCGCTTTGAGCTTACGACGGCTGAACCAGATCAGCGCCGGCGCGCCAATCGCTGCAGCGGTCACCCCGCTTGGCACCACCTGACCGGCCCAGACACTGAGCCATTGTGCCAGCACATCGGTCGCCAGCAGCAATAATGCGCCGCACACCAGGCTGGCCACCAGCTCGATGCGCGGCGTGCGTGCGCCCAGTGCACGAACAATGTTGGGGGTCAGCAGGCCGATAAAGCCAATCAAGCCGACCACGGTAATCGAGGCCGACACCAGCCAGATCCCGAGAGCCATCAACAGGAAGAAGGCCGGAATCACCGGCAACCCGCGCGCCTGAGCGCCCTGATGGCCAAGGCGCAATAGAGTCAGAATCCGTGGCGCAATCAGCAACAGTATCAGCAATGGAGTCAGGCGCGGCAGCAGCCATTCAATCTGCTCCCAGCCATTTTGCGCCAGGTCGCCGGCGCCCCACATAAACACATTCTGGGCGTAGTCCTGATGGAGCAGAATAATGGCACCGGCTATCGCCCCCAGCATGATATTGATCACCATACCGGCAATCACCAGCGGCAGGCCGGTCATATTATCCAGTCCGGCAATCAGCACAATCAGACCAAATGCCAGCAAAGCACCGGTCATGGCCGCCAACGCGCTGTAATCGGCAATCGCCTGCGGCCACCAGATGTTAAGGATGATCAGCGCCAGCCAGGCGCCGGATGAGGTGCCCATGGTCAGCGGTGAGGTCAGCGAGTTCTGAGTCAGTTGTTGCATCAGGCTACCGACCAGGCCGAGCACGGCTCCGACCAGCAAGGTAATCACCAGACGCGGCAACTGGGCATAGGCAAAATTGAAATCATCAAATGACTGCGCCAGCTGCGGGTCGCCGATTAAACGCCACTGCATCGTAAAGCCCAGCGTTTGATTGAACTGCAGGCTGGCCAGTGCGGCGGCCACCAGCAGCATGGTTACCGGAGTGAGGTGTCGCCAGCTCATGACTCCGGTTCCATTGCCAGCAGGCTGGCCGCAATCGCCTCAGCGGCATACTGCAGTGACATCGCACCGCCATAACTCCATACCGATTCAACCGAATTGACCCGGTGGGTACGCACAAACGGCAGCGCCTTCCACAACACCGATTTTTTCAGTTTTTGCTCTTCATTAAACGGCTTGATATACAACACATAACCTTGCTGAATTACCCGCAGATCGCTGATCGGCTTTTGCACTATGCCCCATTGTGCCGGCGGTTCGACCAGCGCCTGCTTCATACCGAGCTGATGCAGAACATAGTCAATCATCGAATCTTCGGTATAGATAAAGGTCGATTTGGTATCCGCAAAGCGCATCACCAGCGCCTGCGGCAACGAGCCGCCAAAATGTGCTTTGAGCTGTTCACTCAGCTCACTGAAACGTTGCTGCATCTGGGCCAGCTTGTGTTCCGCCAGCTCTTGCTTAGCAAACAGCTGCGCCAGCTGACGAAACTGTTTGATCGCCACTTCCGCCTGCTTGTCATCTTTACTGAAGTTGGTGTACAGCAGCACCGGGGCTATCTGCTCCAGACGTGGTTTGAGATCACGCTGCGCGTCGCTGATCAGAATAATGTCCGGCTTGAGCGCGGCAATTTTTTCCAGGTTCGGCTCGCCGCGCGTACCAACATTCTGCGCCGAGTCCGGAATCGCCGGCTTGACCACCCAGTCGCGATAAGCGTCAGCATCGGTGACCGCAATCGGAGTGATACCGAGTTCGATCACCTGCTCCAGCACATCCCAGTTCAGCACCGCCGCGCGCTGCGGCACGGCGGGCAAAGTATGTTCACCGAGAGAATCGCTGACCTGAATCTCAGCCCAGGCAGAGGACGACGCACTGACCAGCAGGCCCAGCACCCCAAGCATTTGCTTACATTTCGACATCAGGCACATACGATAGCGACCTTATTAGTAGTGGCCTGATCAGTATCACCCGGGTGATCAATCAGACGAATCGGAGTTTGGTACAGTTCAGACAGACGCTGCTCATCAGCCAGACCGGCAGCCGGGCCGTCAAAAGCGATACGCCCTTGTTTGAGAGCCACAATGTGGGTGGCATAGCGCAGCGCCAGATTGAGGTCGTGCAGAATCACGATAATACCGCAGCCCTGCTGCTGATTAAGCTCGGCCAGTAGAGCCATGAGCTGGTACTGGTGCTGCACATCGAGTGCCGAGGTCGGTTCATCGAGGATCAACACCGGCGACTCCTGCGCCAGCAGCATCGCCACCCAGGCACGCTGGCGCTCACCACCGGACAGTTCATCCACATAGCTGTCAGCAAAGGCAGCCACGCCGGTTTTTTCCATCGCCGCGGCTATCATGTCATTATCCTGCTGACGCCAGAATCCCAGCGCGCCACGCCAAGGAAAACGGCCCAGGCGCACCAGCTCGCGCACCGTCAGCCCGGCACTGGCCGGGAGTTTCTGCGGCAGAAAGGCGACTTTTTTAGCCAGCGTTTTACTGCCCAGCGAAGCCAGCGACACAGCGTCAAGCTGCACCGTGCCGCTGTCAGGAGCCTGCTGACCGGACAGCAAACTGACCAGGGTAGATTTACCGGAACCGTTGTGGCCCAGTACCACCGTCAGCTCATTGGTGGGGATGCATAACTGATCAATCGCAAGAATCGTGCGGCCGCCGCGTACCATCTCCACGCCAGATAGGGTGAACATTGGGTTACCTCCCGGCTCTCGCACACACCTAAAGGTTATTGAGAACCATTTTAATTATCATTACTATACCACTCCGCCATTTTACTGATTATTTACTCGATGAAAAGTCAGTAACCCCATTCAAATTGCAACTACTGCCGACAAGCAAGGTCAACCTCATGTTTCACTGGTTTGAAAATCTTACCGACGCGTTTCCGGATCACGATCCGCAGAAACCGCCCAAAACTCTGTTTGGCTTCTGCCGTTACTACACCCGCGGCTTTGAAAAACCGCTGTTCATCATGTCACTGCTTAGCGCCTGTGTGGCGATCGCTGAGGTGACGCTGGTGCGCTACATGGGCGAACTGGTTGATATGCTCAGCAACAGCTCGCGCGCCAATTTCTGGGCCGACAACGGCGACACCCTGCTGTCGATGGCCCTGCTGGTGGTAGTGGTGATGCCGATCCTGGCTTTCGTCCACTCCAACCTGCTCCATCAGGCCATCCTTGGCAATTATCCGATGTCGATTCGCTGGCTGGTGCACCGTTACCTGCTCAAGCAGAGTGTCGGTTTTTTCCAGCGAGATTTTGCCGGCCGGGTCGCGACCAAGGTGATGCAGAGCGCACAATCGGTACGCGAAGTGGTGATGAAACTGGTCGATCTGTCGGTGTATATTTCGGTCTATTTCGTCTCAATGCTGGTGATGATTGCCAGCGCCGACGACGTCTTGGTACTGCCAATCCTGGCCTGGCTTTGTCTGTACGTACTGATTCAGGTGCTGTTTATTCCTCGTCTGAAACGCATCTCCACCGAGCAGGCCAACGCCCAGTCTTCCATGACCGGTGGCATTGTTGATACCTACACCAACATCAGTACAGTGAAATTGTTCTCGCATTCCGAGCGGGAAACTGAATATGCCAAACAGGGCATGAAAGCGTATCTCGCCACTGTGTACCAGCAGATGCGCACCCTGACCAGCCTGCTGTACAGCGTAGACCTGATAAACTATCTGCTGCTGTTCTCCATGGCGGCACTGGCCATTCAGCTCTGGCTGGCCGAGAGTGTGACTGTGGGGGTGATTGCGATTGGTATCAGCATTGCGCTGCGTCTGCAGGGCATGTCGAAGTGGATCATGTGGGAAATCCGCGGCATGTTTGAAAGTATCGGCATGGTGATCGACAGCATGAACACCATCGCCAACGACATCGAAATCGAGGACAGCCATCAGGCCAAACCACTGACGGTTTCTCAGGGTGAGATTCGCTTCCGCCAGGTTGATTTTCGCTACAACGAGCAGGAAGCGGTATTTGCAGCGCTCGATCTGCACCTTAAACCGGGCGAAAAAGTCGGGATCGTTGGCCGCTCCGGCGCGGGCAAATCCACGCTGGTCAATCTGCTGCTGCGCTTTTATGAACTCAATGCGGGCAAAATTGAAATTGACGGTCAGGATATCAGTCAGGTCACCCAGCAGTCGCTGCGCCAGCAGATTGGCATGATCACGCAGGATACCTCGCTGCTGCACCGTTCGATTCGGGAAAACATCCTGTACGGCAATCCGCACGCCAATGAAGACGCGCTGATGCATGCCAGCCGCCAGGCCGAAGCGCACGATTTTATCGAACTGCTGAAAGATGAAAGCGGCCACAGCGGTTATGACGTGCAGGTGGGTGAACGCGGCGTGAAGCTGTCCGGCGGCCAGCGCCAGCGCATCGCGATTGCGCGCGTGCTGCTCAAGGACGCACCGATCCTGATCATGGATGAAGCCACTTCGGCCCTCGACTCAGAAGTCGAAGCAGCGATTCAGGATAATCTGGATCAACTGATGGACAACAAGACGGTGATTGCCATTGCCCACCGCCTGTCGACCATTGCCGCCATGGATCGCCTGATCGTGATGGATAAAGGCCGGATTATCGAACAGGGTTCGCATCAGCAATTGCTGGAGAAGAACGGCGTCTATGCCCAGCTGTGGGCGCACCAGACCGGTGGTTTTATCGGCGAAGTGTAAACTCATATCCGCACACTAAAACGCAAAAAGCCCCGCCAGGGGCTTTTTATCAGGCTGGCCGACGAATACCGGGAGCAATCATTGATTGAAAAACAAATCGTTGATTAAGAAATAACGCGTTCATTAAAAACCCATCGTTCAGATGCCGCGTTGCAGCAGCGTGGCGATAAAGGCCAACTCCTCATCCGCCAGCCCCTGACCCAGTGCTTCCAGCCACACACTTTCAATGTAGTGTTCCGCGCGCAGCATCAACTGACACCCTTCAAAATCAATCAGCCACGAATGCAGATCGGCATCACTCTGCTTTTCGATGATGCGCGCCGACAGTCCGGCCACCAGGCGCTCGCCCAGCGGCGGAAACGAGTCATAATCAAACCCCGGCGCGGCAACAATAATGCGCCCCTCTGCGGCAAGGTATTGCGTTAAGCCAAACTCAGCCATGATAAGTCAGATGCTCCTGAATTAAGTCCAAAAACGGGTCGGCGTATTTATCCAGTTTACGCTGCCCCACGCCGTTGACTGCCAGCATTTCTCCGTACGACGTCGGCAGAATTTCCGCCATATCAATCAGCGTTGCATCACTGAACACCACGTACGGTGGCAGGCCTTCTTCATCGGCGATTGATTTACGCAGCTTACGCAGTTTGGCAAACAGCGCCTTATCGTAATTCTTGCTCGACAGCTTATCCGCTTTAGCGGCACGTACCGCAGTGTCCAGACGCGGCACTGCCAGCTCAATTGACATATCGCCGCGCAGCAGCGGGCGTGCCTCTTCGGTCAGCTGCAGGGTCGAATTACGGGTAATATTCTGATGCAGCAGTCCTTTATGGATCAGCTGACGGAAAATACTCACCCAGTAATCGTGGCTGTGATCGCGACCCAGGCCGTAAGTCGACAGTTTATCGTGGCCCTGCTCGCGGATACGGATATTCTGCATCCCACGCAACACTTCAACCACATAGCCGATACCAAAGCTCTGGTTGACCCGGTACACACACGACAACGCTTTGCGCGCCTCTTCTGTGGCATCGAAATGCTTGGGCGGATCGAGGCACACATCGCAGTTGCCACATGGCTTGTCACGATATTCACCAAAATAGTTGAGCAGTACCTGACGGCGGCAGGTCTGCGCTTCGGCAAAACTACTCATGGCCGTCAGCTTGTGGGTTTCGACCTGTTTCTGCGCGCCGTCCGGCTTTTCATCCAGCATGCGGCGCAGCCAGGCAATATCAGCCGGGTCATACAACATCACCGCTTCCGCCGGCAGGCCATCGCGCCCGGCGCGGCCGGTTTCCTGATAGTAGGATTCGATGTTGCGCGGAATATCAAAGTGGACCACAAAGCGTACGTTGGGTTTGTTGATGCCCATACCGAACGCCACGGTGGCGACCACGATCTGGATGTCATCCTTCTGAAACGCATCCTGCACATAGGCGCGCTCGTCGACGTCCATCCCGGCATGATACCCGGCAGCGCGGATGTGGTTGTTGCACAGCTTCTCGGTCAGCATTTCAACTTTTTTGCGGCTGCCGCAATAGATAATGCCGCACTGACCTTTTTGCGTACCGAGATAACGGATCACCTGCGACACCGGCTTGTGCTTTTCCATCAGGGTGTAGCGAATGTTCGGCCGGTCGAAACTGCCCAGATAAATGTGCGGGTCAGTCAGATTAAGGCGGTGCAGAATATCACTGCGCGTCGCATCATCCGCGGTCGCGGTCAGAGCCATAAACGGCACGTGCGGGAACTGCTGTTTGAGCTGGCCGAGTGCGGCGTATTCCGGGCGGAAATCGTGTCCCCACTGGGAAATACAGTGCGCTTCATCGACCGCAATCATTGCCAGCGGCAGATTATGCAGCCGTTCGATAAAGTCCTGGGTCAGAACCCGCTCCGGCGAGACATACAGCAGTTTAATCTGCCCGGCATGTACCCGGTTATAAATAGAGATCAGCGCGTCGCGGGTCTGGGTCGAGTTGACACACTCCGCCGACACACCGTTGGCCTTGAGCTGGTCGACCTGGTCTTTCATCAGCGAAATCAGCGGTGAAATCACCACCGTCACCCCTTCCCGTGCCAGGGCCGGGATCTGGTAGCACAAGGATTTCCCCCCACCGGTCGGCATGATCACCAGTGAGTCGTTGCCGGATACTGCCGCGTCGATCACTTCCTGCTGGCCAACGCGGAAAGTCTGGTAGCCAAACACATCACGCAGGATTTGCTGCGGCTCGGGCAAGGCGTCGGATTGTTCTGCGATTAAAGTGGCGGTCATGCAGGCTCTCGATGATGAACAGATGAATTAGCAATAAAGATGACTGCCGGCGCTGAGCGAGGCAGTAAGCAGCCGGATATTGTAGTGACCTTTGGCGGTGAATTAAACCGCTATCGGCAAAGTAATTGCGTTGTGCCGCCAAGCTTGAGTGCACATCGACATGGTTTACACGGTATACTGGCGGGTAAATCGCCTCCTGTGTCGGGGCGGTGTCGCGCCGGACCGGGATGGCGCTCTTAAACGAGACATTAACAATGACATTTGAACAACAACAGGAAGTCCGCAAAGGCGTCTTCCTGGCGCTGGCTGCCTACATTATGTGGGGAATTGCGCCGATCTACTTTAAAACCGTGAGTTCGGTGGCGGCATTGGAAGTACTGAGTCACCGAGTGGTGTGGTCGTTCTTTCTGCTCGCCGCCCTGCTCCATTTCAGCAAGCAATGGCGCGGCGTGCTTAGTGTGCTGCGCACGCCGAAAAAAGTCGGCTTTCTGCTGGTCACCGCACTGCTGATCGGTGCCAACTGGCTGACCTTTATCTGGGCAATTAACGCCAACCACATGCTGGATGCCAGCCTGGGTTACTACATTAACCCGCTGATCAATATCGTGCTCGGCATGCTGTTTCTGGGTGAACGCCTGCGTAAACTGCAGTGGTTTGCCGTGCTGCTGGCGGTGATTGGGGTAGCGATTCAGCTGGTGGTGTTCGGCTCTCTGCCAATCGTGGCGTTCGTGCTGGCCATCACTTTTGCCGTGTACGGTTTGCTGCGCAAAAAAGTCGGCGTCGACGCGCTGAGCGGCCTGTTTATCGAAACCCTGCTGCTGGTGCCGGTGGCGCTGCTTTATCTGGCCTGGTTTGCCGATTCGCCGACCAGCTCTATGCTGCTCAACGACTGGCACATCAATGCGCTGCTCATCGCCGCCGGAGTGATCACCACCCTGCCGCTGCTCTGTTTCACTGGCGCGGCGACGCGACTCAAACTGTCGACGCTGGGCTTTTTCCAGTACATCGGCCCGAGCCTGATGTTTGTGCTGGCAGTGCTTATCTATGGCGAAGCGTTCAGTGCCGATAAAGCGATTACCTTCGCCTTTATCTGGAGCGCGCTGCTGATTTTCACCTGGGACGGTCTCGGCCAACGCCGCCGCCAGAACGCGATGGTGCGCAGCGCACAGCAGGCGGCACTCAAGTAAAACCGTGATCGTTTTTTACAAGACAATCTCATTCCGCCCCGTTAAGCTGGATGAGATTGTTGCTATTTTCACCGGTTCCACATGGATAAAGTTCGCTACCGCACCACCCCCGATTCAGCCATCAGCCTGATTGAAGGTGACTATCACGAGTTCGCCTTTCAACGTCATTATCATCTCGATTTTCATCTGGGCCTTATCACCCAGGGTCAGCAGCGCTTTGCCTATCAGGGCGCCCAGCATCAGGTCGGCCACGGCGAACTGGTGATCATGCCACCGGATGAACTGCACGACGGTCGTTCACTGGCTGAATCCGGTTATCAGGTGCGGGTGTTTGCGATTGAGCCGGATTGGTTTAACCAGCACCTTGAACTGGCCCGCCCGCAGCAGATGATGAGCTTTGACCGCCTGATTGTCAGCGACCCGCAGCTGTTCAGCCGCTTGTGTCATCTGCATCAGGCACTGGCACAGCCAAGCCTGAGCCAGTTAGCCAAAGACTGCCTGCCCTACGAAGGTTTTTCCGGGCTGGTGCAACGCTACGGCGCCAGCAAGGAGCGCGCCCCGGTAGCACTCGGCCGCCAGTCGCTGGCCACCCTGAAAGAGTACCTGCTGGCCCACCTGGATCAGGCCGTACGCCTGGAACAACTGGCCGCACTGTGCGACCTGACACCGACCCAGTTGCAGCGTCATTTTAAAGCCCGCACCGGCATGACGCCTTATGCCTGGCTGAGCCGGTTACGTCTGGAACAGGGCATGAAACTGATCAAAACCGGTATTTCCGGCACTGAGGTGGCGCAGCAGGTTGGTTTCTACGACCAGGCCCACTTTACCAAAGCGTTCAAGCACACTTTTGGTGTTTCCCCTTCCGCCGTCGGCCACTGTCAGTAATTTACAAGCCACATCCTCCGCCAACTGCCACAATAGCGCCCAGATCGCAGGAGATGTGTTGTTATGAATGAAGTCAGTATTCTTGTTACCCTTGCCACCGTGCACTTTATCGCCCTGATGAGCCCCGGCCCTGATGTCGCCCTGGTGGTACAAAATGCCAGCCGCTACGGCCGTCAGACTGGACTGTATATTGCCCTCGGCTTGTCGTTCGGCATTCTGCTGCATTCTTTGCTCAGCCTGACCGGAGTCAGTTATCTGGTCCACCAGCAGCCGCTGCTGTTTGCCCTGCTGCAACTGTGCGGCGGCAGCTATCTGCTCTATCTGGGCTATGGCGCGCTGCGCGCGACGCTGGCCAACTGGTCACTGGCTCCGGGCGAACTGAGCCAGAAGCCGGAGCTGCTGCTGCATAATAAGCGTCAGGCCTTTTCACGCGGCTTTATGACCAATATTCTCAACCCGAAAGCGCTGGTGTTCTTCGTCAGCCTGATGTCGACGCTGATCCCGGCCGGAATGTCACTCGGCGGCAAAGGCATCGCGCTGCTGATCTTGTGGGGGCTGGCGCTGGCCTGGTTTGCCGCGCTGGCCTGGATGCTGTCAACCCGGCATCTGCAGCAGAAACTGCAGGCCGCCGGCCGCTACATCGATCTGCTGTGCGGAGTGATATTTACCGCCATCGGCATGATGATCCTGTACCAGTCGCTCAGTGGTTTACTGAGCTAACACCACAGTAATCGCAATCTAAACCGCTAACAATACTGCATATTTTCCTTATCATGCTGGCAAAATAGCGCGCCGGCTGCCACTCTGAACAAGTGAATGGACACTCATCAGGGAGACAGGGATGCAGCACATCAGCAGCGCGGCCCGCGCACTGGCCTTATCCGGGCTATTATTTTCGTTTGGCGCGGTCGGTACCGAATCCGTCAACTCAGCTCAGGTGACCGACAGTGTCGCTCCGGAGCAGAGCAGCGGCTATCAGGAGAAGAACCTGATCAGCACCCAGCACTGGATGGTCACAGCCGCCAACCCGCTCGCCGCCGAAGCGGGGGCCAAAGTACTGCGCGACGGTGGTAATGCCATTGATGCCATGGTGGCGGTGCAACTGATGCTCGGCCTGGTCGAGCCGCAGTCCTCCGGTATCGGCGGCGGATCATTTCTGGTCTACTTTGATGCTGAAAATCAGGAGCTGACCACTTTTGACGGGCGGGAAACCGCCCCACTTGCCGCCACCCCAACCCTATTTCAGGACGCGAGCGGCCAGCCGCTAACATTCTATGATGCGGTGGTCGGCGGGCGTTCAGTCGGCACGCCCGGCACAGTCAAACTGCTGTGGGACACCCATCAGAAATATGGCCAACTGCAATGGGCGCGCCTGATTGAGCCGGTTATTGATCTCGCCCGGCAAGGATTTGAAGTCAGCCCGCGTCTCGCCACGCTGATAGCGGAAGATGCCGACCGGTTGAGCCGCTTTGCCGGCGCAGAAGCCTACTTCTTTGACGCCAAGGGCCAGCCACTGCAGGCGGGTCATATTCTCAAAAATCCGATGTATGCCGATACCCTGGAGCAGATTGCCAACCACGGCGCCAAAGCCTTCTATCAGGGTGAGATTGCCCGCGACATCATCCGCACTGTGCAGCAGGCACCCGGTAACCCGGGCGTACTGGCGCAGGCCGACTTTGATGCCTACCAAATCAAGCAGCGTGATCCGGTGTGCGCGCCTTACCAAAGCTATCAGGTATGCGGCATGGGACCACCCAGCTCCGGCGCACTGACGCTGGGCCAAATCCTCGCCATCAGTGAGAAATACGATCTCAAAGGCTGGGGGCCGGATAGTGCCCTGTCCTGGCAGGTGATTGGCGACGCTTCGCGCCTGGCCTTTGCCGACCGCGGCCTGTATATGGCGGATCAGGATTACGTACCGATGCCAAGCGAAGGCCTGCTGGACAAAGCCTATCTGGGCCGGCGCGCCAAACTGATCACGCCGGGCAAAGCGCTGAGTGAGGTCAAACCTGGCAATCCACACTGGCAGCATGCCATGCTGCTCAGCGCCGATCAGTCGCTTGAGCTGCCTTCGACCAGTCACTTCAATATCGTTGACCGCGATGGCAACGTGGTCTCGATGACAACCTCGATAGAGAATGTGTTCGGCTCGCGCCTGTTTGTACGCGGTTTTCTGCTCAACAACGAGCTGACCGACTTTTCTTTTGCGACCCACAACAACGGCCGCCCGATCGCCAATCGTCTCGAACCGGGTAAACGGCCACGCTCTTCCATGACTCCGACGATCGTCATGCAGGGTGACAAACCCTATCTGGCCATTGGCTCGCCCGGCGGCAGCCGCATCATCGGCTATGTGGCCCAGGCACTGATCGCCCACCTGCAGTGGGGCATGGACATTCAGTCGGCGATCAACCAGCCGCATGTGCTGAGCCGCTTTGCTGACACCGATCTGGAGCAAGGTACGGCCGCGGAAAAGCTGGCCCCGGAGCTGGAAAAACTCGGCGTCAAAGTGACCATACGCGATCTTAATTCGGGGCTGCACGCTATTCGTATCAGCGATCAAGGGCTGCAGGGCGCCGCGGATCCGCGCCGCGAAGGGGTGGCAATCGGTCAGTAACCACCACAGCACACCGCCTCGTGCTGGCCGATCAGCCCGCCGGCCTGTAAGAGATCTCTCACAAGCCGGTAGGTAAATTTCGCTTTTTATTAGGAAAAATGGGTAGAAATCAAACCTAAGTCATTGATTAAAATAGAACGCCTGTCATAAAGATGAAATAATTATTCAAGAAATCGATTTCACTACGTTGCTGAAAAGCGTGCAATCAGTAATATGAACGGTGTCGGAAGGATGCTGACACGGAATAGGGAATCACTAGGGATTGGTGATCTTCAGGATGAAGATGCGGTTGTTCAGGATGAATGATCGGCAAGGATAGCAAGCAGGACATTGAACGGACTCAATCGTTACCAGGATGGCGACGACAAAGGAAAGACAATGGACTCCTCTGGACGAGGAAAGGACTTAACATCAGGATGATGTCAGGGACACCGCTCAGGGAACAAGTGATGTGAGCTAACGTGGATGGTTAGCAGATCAGGATGATCAAGGACACCGCTAGGATGGCGATGAACGGATTGCGCTGAAGGATACAGCACACTTATCAGGGAAAAGATGCAGGGAGCACCTTTTAGTAGCCGGATTGCTGCGAGTAAGACTATAACCCCGAAGGGCTTTGGCCCCTCGGGGTTTTTCTTTTTCCGCGCCAGGTACGCAGATCACGAGCGGCGCAGGCCAGCCCTTCCGCATCCAGACCAGACGACAGCGCATAAAAAAACCGGCCATCAGACCGGTTCTATTTACAGCAGTGTATGCGCGCTGAACAAAAAAAAGCGCTACACTAACGCGGTTAAAGCTTTTCCAGTTTGGCATACGCCGTCACCAGCCACTTAATGCCTTCGCCGTTGAATGCCACCTGGACCCGGCTCTGCGCGCCGCTACCTTCAAAGTTAATAATGGTGCCTTCGCCGAATTTCGGATGCATCACCCGCGACCCCAGGGTGAAGCCGGTTTCATTAAAGCTCTCTTTCACTACAGTCTGGCTGAAACGGCCACTGCTGGCCGGGCGGCTGACCTGAGCTTTCATGCGCACTTCATCCAGGCAGGTTTCCGGCAGCTCACGAATAAAGCGTGATGGCTTGTGGTACTTATCCTGGCCATACAGACGACGCATCTCGGCATAGGTGATATACAGTTTCTTCATCGCCCGGGTCATGCCGACGTAACATAAACGGCGCTCTTCTTCGAGACGCCCGGCTTCCTCGGCTGACATCTGGCTCGGGAACATACCCTCTTCTACCCCGACCATAAACACCAGCGGGAATTCCAGCCCTTTGGCACTGTGCAGCGTCATCAGTTGCACCGCATCATCAAACTCATCCGCCTGACCTTCGCCGGCTTCCAGCGCAGCATGGGTCAGAAACGCGGTCAGCATGGTCATTTCATCGGCTTCTTCCGGCTTTTCAAACTGGCGGGTCGCAGTCACCAGCTCTTCCAAGTTCTCAATCCGTGCTTTGGATTTTTCGCCTTTTTCCTGCTGGTACATTTCAAACAGGCCGGAGGTTTTGATCACATGGTCGGTCTGTTCGTGCAACGGCATCTCCGCACTGTCATCTTCCAGCGCGTTAATCAGCTCAACAAAGCGGCTCAATGCCGAAGCGGCACGGCCAGCCAGCACTTTTTCATCCAGTAGAGCGACGCTGGCCTGCCATAGGGTGCAACCGCGGTCACGCGCAGCAAAACGTATCGTATCCAGGGTTTTGTCGCCCAGGCCACGGGTTGGTGTATTAACCACCCGCTCAAACGCGGTGTCATCAAAACGGTTATTCATCAAGCGCAGATAGCTGAGCGCATCTTTGATTTCCTGCCGCTCGAAGAAGCGCATACCGCCATAAATACGGTACGCCAGGCCAGCCTGAATCAGCGCCTCTTCCAGCACCCGTGACTGGGCGTTGTTCCGGTATAAAATAGCGCAATCATTAAGGATATCGCCTTTGTCGTGCCACTCTTTAATTTTACCGACCACAAAGCGCGCTTCGTCCAGCTCGTTGTAAGCCGAATAGACCGATATCGGATCACCCACCTGGCCTTCGGTCCACAGCTCTTTACCCATCCGCTCGGTGTTATTGGCGATCAGGGTGTTGGACGCTTCCAGGATGGTTTTGGTCGAGCGGTAGTTCTGCTCAAGGCGAATGGTGTTCACGCTCGGGAATTCGAGGGTAAACTTCTCGATGTTCTCTACTTTGGCGCCGCGCCAGCCGTAAATCGACTGGTCATCGTCACCAACGATCATCACATGGGCGTCCGGGCCGGCCATCATGCGCAGCCAGGCGTACTGAATGTTGTTAGTATCCTGGAATTCGTCGACCAGAATATGTTTAAAGCGCGCCTGATAATGTTCGCGAATATGCTTGTTATCGCGCAGCAGTTCGAGCGTACGCAGCAGGATTTCGGCAAAATCAACCAGACCGGCGCGATCACACGCTTCCTGATAAGCCGAGTAAATCTGCAGGTAAGTCTGGGTAACCGGATCGCGGTACGCATCGATGTGCACCGGGCGCAGCCCTTCGTCTTTCTTGCCGTTGATCCACCACGAAACCTGGCGTGCCGGCCACTGTTTGTCATCCAGATTCTGCGCTTTGATCAGACGTTTCAGCAGACGCTGCTGATCGTCACCATCGATGATCTGAAAATCTTCCGGCAGCTTAGCATCAAGATAATGAGCGCGCAGAATGCGATGACAAATGCCGTGGAAAGTGCCGTTCCACATCCCCGAGGCGCTGCCCATCATCAGCTCTTCAATCCGGCCGCGCATTTCCGCTGCGGCTTTGTTGGTGAAGGTCACCGACATGATCGAAAACGGCGACGCCTGCTCGACCGACATCAGCCAGGCGATGCGATGCACCAGCACCCGGGTTTTGCCACTGCCTGCCCCCGCCAGTACCAACAGGTTTTCAAGCGGTGCTGCGACCGCTTCGCGTTGTTTGTCGTTCAAACCGTCAATTAAGAGAGAGGGATCTATCATGGCTAAGCTACTGGTTATTTATACATAATTTGAACGATTATACCTGTAAACGCAGTCAGACCCAAGTAGGGCCGGGAATGGATTTGCTGCAGATTTATCCAGCGAATTGCCCGCTATGCAGAGCGAAAAGACAAAAAATCATCAGATTTTTATTGTCTATAAATCATTCATTTAATCATTAATACGCTAAATAACAGCGCAAAATTTACCCACTGGGTGAAAGTTTTCTGTCCACCATCCGCTCTTTTTCTCTAAGCAAACGCGCTACTTGATTTCGTTACCACGGCCGTTTGTTACACATGGAACAGTTAAGAGGATAAGACAATGAGCAAATCAAATCTGGCGGTCACCGCCGCAATTACCGGCCTGCTGGCCATGGGTGGCACTCTGCTGAGCGCAGCGCCGGCAATAGCCGCCGAGAAAGAGAAATGCTATGGCGTGGCTAAAGCGGGCCACAATGACTGCGCGACCAAATCCAGCTCCTGCGCCGGTACGTCCAAAATGGACCATCAGAAAGATGCCTTTGTGGTAATGCCCAAAGGGCTATGCGACAAACTGGCCGGCGGCAGCACCATGGCGCCGAAATAAGCCCGCACTGCGCCCTACCTGAGAGAACGTACGGCAGCGCCGTACGTTCTGCCCGGATGACTCATCGACCGCTCTTTATGCACCGTTAGCAGCAAGTATCGAATTGCGCACAAGGATAAGGATGCCATTATGAACCCTGCGATTTCTCACCCCCTGGTCGGTGTCGGTCTGCGCCCCGCCCATCTCGATTTTTTCTGCCACCAGCCAACGCCGCTCAGCTGGCTCGAGATCCACAGCGAAAACTATTTAGCGCCCTTTTCACCGGCGCGCCGCACCCTGCAGCATATCCGCGCCAACTACGACATCAGCTGTCACGGCATTGGTCTCTCTCTAGGTTCTGCCACCAGCATCAATCCTGACCATTTACGCCAGTTGCAGGCGCTGGTGAATGACATCGAGCCCATCATGGTGTCGGACCATCTCAGCTGGAGCGAGCATGGCGGCCACTATTTTAACGACCTGCTGCCGCTGCCCTACACCGAGGAGGCACTGAATGTATTTTGCCGCAATGTGCTGCAGGTGCAAGATGCCCTGGCGCGGCCGCTGCTGATTGAAAACCCGTCCAGTTATCTGCGTTTCAGTCATTCCACCATTGATGAATGGACTTTTCTGGCCGAAGTGCAGCGCCGCACCGACTGCCGTCTGTTGCTCGACCTCAACAATGTTCAGGTCTCAGCCTTTAATCACGGTTTTGCTGTCGCGACTTACCTCGCAGCCATTCCGGCCGATGCGGTGGATGAAATTCACCTCGCCGGCTACAGCGTGCGTCAGTTACCGCAAGGGGAGATCCGCATCGACAGCCACAATCGTCCGGTCAGTGACGCGTTATGGCAGCTGTTTCGCGCCTGGACGGCGCGCCACGGTGTACGCCGCACTCTGATAGAGTGGGATACCGACCTGCCTGAAGCACAGGTCCTGCTGGCAGAAGCCGACCACGCCGCGCAGATCCTGCGGCAGGTGACCTCGGCGCGATATCGCCACCCGGTTGACAGTTTAATGGCACAAGGAGGCGCTGATGAGCTGTGATCTGGCGCGGCTGCAAGCCGACTTTGCCCGCGCACTGAACGGTGACAACAAGGCCGTTGAACACCGGCTTACCAGTGACCGCTTTAGTGGCGGGCAGCGGCTGCAGATTTATCGCAATAACTATGTGATCAGCCTGAGTGACGTGCTCGCTGCCGGTTACCCGCTGCTCAGAGCCGTGATCGGTGAAGAGTGCTTCTCTGCGCTGGCGCGCCACTATGTTATGCATCATCCCCTGACCTGCGCTGATGTCAGCGCCTACGGCGCCGGGCTGGACAGTAGCATCGCCGCGCTGCCACATATTGAGCAGGCCGTGCCTTACGCCGCTGACCTGGCACATTTTGAGTGGCAACTGGATGTGGTGCAGCAAAGCTATGCAACGGCGCCCCGTCCGGACTGCCAGCCGCTGACCCGTTTAGCGGCACTCAGCGCTGCGCAGCAGGCGCAAGCCCGGCTGCAACTGTCGCCCTGGGTCAGTTTGTTCAGTGCGCCGTACGCCTTGTTTGATCTGCGCGCAGCTTTCCACAATGATGATTTTTCTGCGCTGCAACTGGCTGAGGCGCAACGCGGCCTGATCGCCTGCGATAGCGACGGCCAGCCCTGGACCCGCGCGTGCAGCGATTCGGAATATCATCTGCTGCACGCGCTGAGCGCTGCCACTCCGCTCGGCGCAATAACAGCAGAGTTGCTGGCCACTCTGCCGGCACTGACCCAGTTAGATATTGTGGCCGGTTTTACCCTGCCCGGCACGGAATAGGAGACGGATATGAACCCCCTGATTGCACGCTATCAACAAGGCAGCGGCTGGCTGCAAACTGTGCTGGCACCACTGATTTTACTGCTGGCGCGGCTGTGGGCAGCCAGTGTGTTTTTCCAATCCGGCCTGGTGAAAATCAGCAGCTGGGACAGTACCCTGTATCTGTTTGAATTTGAATATCAGGTGCCGCTACTGCCGTGGCAATGGGCGGCTTACCTTGGCACCGCGGCCGAGCTGCTCCTGCCGCTGCTGCTGATCGCCGGCCTGCTTGGCCGCCTCACCGCACTGGCGCTGTTCGGCTTCAATATCATCGCCGTCATCTCGTATCCGCTGCTGTGGGAGCGCGGTTTCTATGACCACCAGCTGTGGGGGGCGCTGCTGCTGATGGTCGTGGTGTGGGGGCCGGGTAAATGGTCACTTGATCACTGGCTCAGCCAGCGCTGGCATGGCGCGGCGCAGTCAGCACCGAACGTACGCAGCAACGCAGAATAACGATCAGTAACAGAATAAGTATCAGTAACAGAATAACGATCAGTAACCGCAATGGCAGAACAAAAATGGCACCATAGGAATAGCACAAGCGCGGTGCGCAGAATAGCAAAAGGCCAGCCTCAAGCAGGCTGGCCTTTAATGGTTGGACTTGGGCAGTGCTTATGCAGCGATGCCGGCGTGGCGCAGCAACGCGTCAATTTGCGGCTCACGGCCACGGAAGCGTTTGAACAGCTCCATCGGCTCTTCACTGCCGCCCATTTCCAGAATGTTATTCAGGAAGCTCAGGCCGGTGTCGCGGTTGAAAATACCGTCTTCCTCAAAGCGTGAGAAGGCATCGGCTGACAGCACTTCCGCCCACAGATAGCTATAGTAACCGGCGCTGTAACCACCGGCAAAGATATGGCTGAAGCTGTGTGAGAAGCGGTTCCACTCCAGGCTTGGCAGGACAGCCACTTTTTTCTTCACTTCGGCCAATGTTTCCAGCACTTTCGGTCCCTGATCCGGATCGTAGGTGGTGTGCAGGGTGAAATCGAACAGGCCGAATTCAAGCTGACGCAGGATAAACATCGCTGACTGGAAGTTTTTCGCCGCCAGCATTTTTTCCAGCATCGCTTTTGGCAGCGGCTCACCGGTCTGGTAATGGCCGGAGATAAACGCCAGCGCCTCTTCTTCCCAGCACCAGTTTTCCAGGAACTGGCTTGGCAGCTCGACCGCATCCCAAGGCACACCATTGATGCCCGATACCGCGCCCACTTCAACCTGAGTCAGCATATGGTGGATGCCATGGCCAGTTTCGTGGAACAGGGTCACCACTTCATCGTGGGTAAACAGCGCCGGTTTATCACCGACCGGACGGTTGAAGTTACAAGTCAGGTATGCCACCGGAGTTTGCAGTTCACCGGCCGTATTAATACGGCGCACCCGGCATTCATCCATCCAGGCGCCGCCACGTTTATGTTCACGCGCGTACAAATCCAGATAGAAGCTGCCACGCAGCGCACCATTGCTGTCGAAAATATCGAAAAAGCGCACTGACTCATGCCAGGTATCCACACCTGCACGCTCTTTGACCTGCATGCCGAACACGCGGCCCAGGACTTCAAACAGGCCGTTCACCACCTTGTGTTCCGGGAAATAAGGGCGCAGCTCTTCATCCGAGATCTGGAACAGGTGCTGTTTCTGCTTTTCACTGTAGTAAGCGATATCCCACAGTTTCAGTTCCGTGACGCCAAACTCCTGCTCGGCAAACTGGCGCAGCTCTTCCACTTCGCGCTCGCCCTGCGGCTTGGCTTTAGTGGCCAGGTTATTGAGGAAATCCATTACCTGCTGTGGCGATTCTGCCATCTTGGTCGCCAGTGATTTTTCGCTGTAGGTGTTAAAACCGAGCATACGCGAAATTTCATAGCGCAGCTTGAGCTGCTCGGCGATGATTTCGCTGTTGTCCCATTTACCGGCATTCGGGCCACGGTCCGACGCGCGGGTCACGTAGGCTTCATACAGCTCCTGACGCAGCGCCTGGTTGTCACAGTAGGTCATGACCGGCAGGTAAGACGGAATATCCAGCGTCAACAGGTAGCCGGTCAGGCCTTTGGCTTCCGCTGCCGCTTCGGCTGCTGCCAGTGCCGACTCCGGCATGCCGGACAGCTCATTGACGTCCGTCACGTGCTTGCTCCAGCCCATGGTGGCATCGAGCACGTTGTTGGAGAATTTAGAGCCCAGCTCTGACATACGCTTGCTGATCTCACCATAGCGTTTCTGCTCATCGCTTGGCAGGCCGATACCGGACAATTCGAAATCACGCAGCGCGTCAGTCACGGTTTTCTGCTGCGCACGGCTCAGCGCGCTGAACGCTTCGCTGGCTTTGATCGCCTGATAGGCTTTGAACAGCCCTTTGTGCTGACCAACCCAGGTGCTGTATTCCGACAGCAGTGGCAGGCAGCTTTCGTACGCTTCACGCAGCTCTTCGCTGTTGGTGACCGAGTTCATGTGACTGACCGGTGACCAGATGCGGCTCAGGTGATCATCCACTTCTTCGATCGGAGCAATGACATTGTCCCAGCTTGGCTCGGTATTTCCTTCCAGTACGGCGTTGATCTTTGCACGGCAATCTTCAATTGCCTTTTCAAGCGCAGGCTTGACGTGTTCTGGTTTGATAGCAGAAAACGGTGGCAAATCCGTAAAGGTCAGAAGTGGATTAGACATAGAACGTTCCTTTTGATCGAAAGAGGGTCAGTGAATGATATTCACTGGCTATTACGTTAATAGATATAGCCAGGTTCAGCAATTTTCAATACTGGCGTATAATCGGCGATAATGTTTTTTGAACTGACCAGCACCCCGCGACCGGGTGAGAGAGCGCAAATTGTTAAGTTACCGACACAGTTTCCATGCCGGAAACCACGCCGATGTGGTGAAACACATCGTACAAAGCTTAATCCTGACGTCCCTGCAGCAGAAGGATAAGCCGTTTGTTTATCACGACACCCACTCCGGCGTCGGCCGCTATGACCTGACTCATGAGTGGTCAGAAAAAACCGGCGAATATAAACAGGGCATCGCCCGTTTGTGGCAGCAGGCGGATGTGCCGGCAGATATCCAGAGCTACCTGGCGTCGATTAAAGCGCTGAATCAGGGTGACGAGCTGCGCTACTACCCGGGTTCGCCGCGAGTGGCGCGTGCTCACCTGCGTGCTGATGACCGCATGGTGCTGACCGAACTGCACCCGAGCGACTACCCGTTGCTGGAGCAGGAGTTCCACCGCGACCGCCAGGTGGCGATTTTTAAAGAGGATGGCTTTGCCCGCCTCAAAGCCAGCCTGCCGCCGAAAGAGCGCCGTGGCCTGGTGCTGATTGACCCACCGTATGAACTGGCCAAAGAGTACCGCGACGTGGTCAATGCGATAGCACAAAGCTACAAACGCTGGGCAACCGGCATCTATGCTATCTGGTATCCGGTGGTGAATCGCTGCGATATTGAAGACATGATTGAAGGCCTGCAGGGACTCGGCATTCGCAAAATTTTACAAATTGAACTCGGGGTTTCACCGGATACCAACGAGCGCGGCATGACCGCCTCTGGCATGATAGTGATTAATCCGCCGTGGAAACTGCAAAGTCAGATGGAAACCATCCTGCCGTTCCTCAAGCAGACCATTGCGCCAGCCACCGGTCACCACAAAGTGGAATGGATTGTACCCGAGTAATTAAACCGGTCCCCAGAGTCTGGGAGCTGGCAACAAGAATCAACCGCAGGGATTGAGTTCTGACATTCTGTCCTCCATCTACTGATGATACATATTAAAAAACACGCAGGGCATGCGACACCACTCGCCCCCTGCCTGACGGGAGTAAGTAATGGCAACACATTTTGACTATATCTGTATCGGCGGCGGCAGTGGCGGCATTGCGTCAGCGAACCGCGCGGCTATGTACGGTGCTAAAGTGGCGCTGATTGAAGCCAAAGATCTGGGCGGCACCTGTGTCAACGTCGGCTGTGTGCCGAAGAAAGTGATGTGGCACGGCGCGCAAGTGGCAGAAGCCATGAACCTGTACGCGGAAGATTACGGATTCGATGTTGAAGTGAAAAACTTCGACTGGAGCAAAATGGTTGAAAGCCGTCAGGCTTACATCGGCCGTATCCACCAGTCTTACGACCGCGTGCTGGGCAACAACAAAGTTGAAGTGATTCGTGGCTTTGCTAAGTTTGTCGACGCCAAAACCGTGGAAGTGAACGGCGAGCACTACACGGCTGATCATATTCTGATCGCTGTCGGCGGCCGTCCGACTATCCCGAACATTCCGGGCGCGGAGTACGGTATCGACTCGAACGGTTTCTTCGACCTGAATGAACAGCCAAAACGCGTTGCTGTGGTTGGCGCAGGTTACATCGCAGTGGAAATTGCCGGTGTACTCAACGCACTGGGCACAGAAACCCACCTGCTGTGCCGTAAAGAATCACCGTTGCGTAGCTTCGACCCAATGATCATTGATACTCTGGTTGAAGTGATGGCGGCAGAAGGCCCGCAACTGCACACCCACAGCGTGCCAAAAGAAGTGACCAAAGAAGCCGATGGCAGCCTGACCCTGCATCTGGAAAATGGTGAAAGCTGCAATGTTGACACCCTGATCTGGGCGATCGGCCGTCACCCGGCCACCGATGCCATCAATCTGGCCGCGACCGGTGTTGCCACCAATGACAAAGGTTACATCAAGGTCGACGCTTATCAGGCCACCAACGTACCGGGCATCTACTGTGTCGGCGACATTATGGAAGGCGGTATTGAGCTGACTCCGGTCGCCGTCAAAGCTGGCCGTCAGCTGTCTGAGCGTCTGTTCAACAACAAGCCGGATGCCAAGATGGACTACAACCTGGTACCGACCGTGGTATTCAGCCACCCGCCAATCGGCACCATCGGCCTGACCGAGCAGGAAGCGATTGAACAATACGGCGCCGACCAAGTGAAAGTCTACACTTCTGGCTTCACTGCGATGTACACCGCCGTCACCAAGCACCGTCAGCCATGTAAAATGAAGCTGGTGTGTGCTGGCGATGAAGAAACCGTGGTTGGCCTGCACGGCATCGGTTTCACTGTCGATGAGATGATCCAGGGCTTTGCCGTAGCAATGAAGATGGGCGCGACCAAAGCGGACTTCGACTCCGTGGTGGCGATCCACCCGACTGGCAGCGAAGAGTTCGTGACGATGCGTTAAGGCGTACCTGTCCTTTACCTCAGTAAAAAAGGCCGGGTTTCCCGGCCTTTTTGTATTTCTGCTCCCGGTCATCCGGCCACCCTCAATCCCAGTGGAAGCGTCATATCGACCGCCAGCCGCACCAAACAGCTCTTGTCGCACGAGCATGGAGCGTACTGACCCCTCATCTGACCCAGTGACCGACTCAGCCAACTCAGTCACCACTCAGAGTTCTCCAGCCTGAGGCCACTTTATTTACCTCTTGCTCCCCTGTCTGGCACAGCTTCTGCTTCAGTTTTGCTACCCATGGCCGATTTAAAAACGACCAGTAACAAATTTGCGCATGCATCTGCGTGCATTAGGTGCGACAATTCCCAACCGGGAAAATCGGATAAAAATTGCACTTCCTCATTAATTGTCCATCTGTGCAGCAAAATTTACTTGTCCAATTGTGCAATAAATGACAGAGTTCTATCCAGCAGCCAGACATGCGATTTTTACCTGGGTTCATCAGGATGACATCGGGTGTTGAGAGGCTTTGCAATTAACCAGCATTCTCACAAAGACATTTGAGCCGGTGAATCTGAGCGGTGGTTTGTACGTATACCTGAAGGGATCACTGAGTTTAATACGTTCTACGTGGTAAAGGAGAGAGAAATTATGGGCGACGGTAAAGCCTTTTCTAAACAGTGGCTAACCGCAGTTGTAGCCGCAATTGCGCTGGCGGGTTGTCAGCCAGATGCCACACCACAAGCTGGCGGCGACAGTGCACCACCTCCGGTGGCAGTCGATGTAGTTACCATCACGCCTCAGCCAGTCGACGTCACTAGTACCCTGCCGGGTCGAACCAGCGCCTATCGTATCGCTGAAGTCCGTCCTCAGGTGAGCGGCATCGTCACCAAACGTCTGTTTGTGGAAGGCAGCCAGGTGAAAAAAGGCGACGTATTGTTTGAACTGGATGCTTCCACTTATCAAGCTGCTCTGGCCAGTGCCAAAGCCAGCCTGGCCCGTTCAGAAGCGAGCCTGGTTCAGGCTCAGTTTCAAGCCAAGCGTTACAGCGAATTGGTGAAGAAGAACTCGGTCAGCCAACAGGATTACGAAGACGCGCAGGCAAGCTACAAGCAAGCACTAGCGTCGGTAGAAGAGGCGAAAGCCAACGTTCACTCTGCTGAAATCAACCTCGCCTACACCAAGATCACTGCGCCGATCTCCGGCCGTATCGGTCGTACTCTGATCACTGAAGGTGCATTGGTTACGGCGAACCAGACTAACGCTCTGGCAACCATTCAACAGCTGGATCCGCTTTATGTCGACCTATCTCAGCCAAGTAGTGAGTTGCTTAAACTGCGTCAGGCGACTGGCATAAAAAACACAGAGCTGAGCGGTATTAAACTGTTCCTTGATGACGGCACACCCATTGACCAGCGTGCAACGCTGCAGTTTGCGGAAGTATCGGTCAACGAAAATACCGGTACGGTCAATGTACGCGCCACCGTTGATAACGCCGATCAGTTCCTGCTGCCTGGCCTGTATATACGCGCTGCAGTTCCGACCGAGCATCGCGAAGACGGCATCCTGATTCCTCAGGCCGCAGTCACCCGCAACGCGCGCGGCGAAGCGTCGGTATTTGTGGTGGATGCAGACAACAAGGTTGAATCACGCATGGTAGAAACCAGCAACACTATCGGCAATCAGTGGCTGATTGACTCAGGCCTGAAAGCCGGCGAGAAAGTAGTGGTTAACGGTATCCAGAAAATTCGTCCGGGCAGCTCAGTCACTCCTCAAGTCCTGGAAGATTCTAAGGAATAATAAGACATGGCACGATTTTTTATAGATCGCCCAATATTCGCGTGGGTGATCGCCATCATCATCATGCTGGCGGGTGTGTTGTCAATCATGACACTGCCCGTCTCGCAATATCCGGATATCGCGCCGCCGGCGGTGTCGATTTCCGGCTCATACCCAGGTGCTTCGGCGGACACGGTGGAAAACAGCGTGACCCAGATAGTCGAGCAGAACATGAATGGTATCGACAATCTGCTCTACATGTCGGCCACCAGTGACTCTGCGGGTAACTTCAGTATCACCCTGACCTTCGAATCCGGTACCGATCCGGATATTGCTCAGGTTCAGGTGCAGAACAAGTTATCGCTGGCGGAAGCAACCCTTCCGAACGAGGTAACCCAACAAGGTCTGACGGTGGCGAAGTCCTCCAGTTCATTCCTGATGGTTGTCGGCTTTATCTCGAAAGACGGCAGCATGAACAACACCGAAATCTCTGACTTCATGGTATCGCAGGTTAAAGACCCGCTGAGCCGTGTACAAGGTGTCGGTGAAGTTCGTGTGTTCGGTGCCCAGCACGCCATGCGTATCTGGCTTGATCCGAACAAACTGAGCAACTACCAGCTGACGCCTGCGGAAGTAAGCAACGCAATTCACGCGCAAAACACCCAGGTATCAGTAGGTCAGCTCGGTGCAGCACCGGCAGTCGAAGGCCAGCAACTTAACGCGACCATCACGGCACAAAGCCGCTTTACCACAGTCAAAGAGTTCCAGAATATCCTGCTGAAAGTGGATACGGACGGCGCGCAGATTCGTCTCAAAGACGTGGCACGGGTTGAACTTGGCGCTGAGAACTACCAGACCGCGGCCCGTTACAACGGTAAATACGCGTCGGGCATCGCGATCACGCTGGCGACGGGTGCCAACGCTCTGGACACCGCAGATGCGGTCCGCGCACGTCTGGCTGAACTGCAGCCAACCTTCCCGGACAACATCGAAGTGGTGTATCCATACGATACCACTCCGTTTGTTAAAATCTCGATTGAAGAAGTAGTTCATACCCTGTTGGAAGCGATTGTACTGGTCTTCTTCGTGATGTACCTGTTCCTGCAAAACTTCCGTGCCACGCTGATCCCAACCATCGCGGTGCCTGTGGTTCTGCTCGGTACCTTCGGGATCATGGCGGCATTCGGCTTCTCAATCAACACCCTGACCATGTTTGGTCTGGTTCTCGCTATCGGCCTGTTGGTGGATGACGCCATCGTGGTGGTGGAAAACGTTGAGCGGGTAATGAGCGAAGACGGCTTGCCGCCACGTGAAGCAACCCGTAAATCAATGGGTCAGATCACCGGCGCTCTGGTCGGTATCGCGATGGTACTGAGTGCGGTATTTATCCCGATGGCGTTCTTTGGTGGCGCAGCGGGTGCGATTTACCGTCAGTTCTCACTGACCATTGTATCGTCAATGGTACTGTCAGTACTGGTGGCGATGATCCTGACTCCGGCACTGTGTGCAACCATGCTTAAGCCGGTGAAAAAAGGCGAAGATCACCACGTAAAATCCGGTCCGCTGGCCTGGTTCAACAAGTGGTTTGACCGTGGTACCCAAGGCTACCAGAACACAGTCGGCAAAGGCGTTAATCGTCGCTGGCGTTACCTGCTGGTTTACGGCGTGATTGTCGGCATTCTGGCCACACTGTGGACCCGCCTGCCATCTTCATTCGTACCGGAAGAAGACCAGGGTATTTTCTTGTCTGTTGTCCAGTTGCCGGTCGGTTCCACTCAGGAACAAACCCTGGCAGTGATGGATAAGGTGCGCAAGCACTTCCAGGAAGATGAAAAAGATCTGGTGGTTTCTGTGTTTACCGTTGCCGGCTTTAGTTTCGCCGGTCAGGGCCAGAACATGGGGATGGCGTTTGTGCGCCTGAAAGACTGGGATGAGCGGACTGAACCTGGCCAGTCGGTGGATGCGGTTATCGGCCGTTCATACCCTGCGTTTGCGTCAATCAAAGAAGCACAAATCTTCTCATTCAACATCCCGGCGATTCAAGGCCTGGGTAGTGCGAGTGGTTTTGATGCTTACCTGACAGATACGGCTAACCTGGGTCACGAAAAACTGATCGAAGCGCGTAACCAACTGCTGGGCATGGCCGGTTCGAACCCCAACCTGACTCAGGTACGTCCGAACGGTATGGAAGATACGCCGCAGTTCCGCATTGATATCGACTATGAAAAAGCGATGGCAATGGGTGTGACAGTATCGGACATCAACACCACCCTGTCGACCGCGCTGGGTTCGAGCTACGTTAACGACTTCATCGATAACGGCCGGGTCAAACGCGTTTACGTGCAGGCCGATGCGCCTTACCGGATGACGCCGGATGACCTCAGCCTGTGGCACGTGCGTAACGCCGATGGTGATATGGTGCCGTTCGATGCCTTCGCTACTACGCGCTGGTCGTTCGGTTCACCTCGTCTGGAGCGCTTTAACGGCGTACCGGCCGTCAACATTCAGGGCTCGGCGGCACCGGGTAAGAGTACCGGTGATGCGATGCAGGCGATTCTGGAAATTGTTGATCAGCTGCCGGAAGGCATTGGCCTGGAATGGACGGGGGCCTCGTACCAGGAAATTCAGACCGGTTCACAAGCGCCGTTCCTGTACGCCCTGTCTATCTTAATCGTATTCCTCAGCCTGGCTGCGTTGTACGAAAGCTGGAGTGTGCCGTTCTCCATTATCCTGGTCGTTCCGCTGGGGGTATTTGGTGCGATTCTGGCGGCAACCACCAAGTCGCTGTCGAACGATATTTACTTCCAGGTTGGCCTGCTGACCACCATTGGTCTGTCAGCGAAAAACGCCATCCTGATCGTGGAATTCGCCAAAGACCTGTATGACGATGGCATGGATCTGGTGAAAGCGACCGTTGAAGCGTGTCGTATGCGTCTGCGTCCGATCATGATGACCTCGTTCGCGTTTATTCTTGGCGTACTGCCACTGGCTCTGAGTACCGGTGCCGGTGCAGCGAGCCGTAACGCGATCGGTTGGGGTGTTGTGGGTGGTATGCTGGCAGCAACTATCCTGGCGATTTTCTTCGTCCCGGTGTTCTTTGTGATGGTGATGAAACTATTCGGCACCAAACCGCATAAGATTCCGACCGACGCTTAATCGAGTGAACAGCCTCCAAATGCCCACCCGCCTCCGGCCGGTGGGCATTTTTTTATTCCGGTCATCCAATAATGCTTAACTCACATTCAGCAGATGTAGCAATAGTAAGAAAAGTTTCACTTTGCACATACATTTTGGATACACTACCAACGTGGTTATTCATACGATAAAAAATCCGTGCAAGCACCTGACTCTTCAACACAATTTTTTTACGACTGGCTGGATCTGAGCGAATCGGAGCAACAAGATGCGATCGCGCGTTTACAGGTCGAGCAACCCGATCTTTATCAGGAAGTGCTGCCGCTGCTGACTGCCTCAGCCGCCACCAGTTTGCATCAGGTTCTGGCCCATCATGCCTTAGCGTGGGCCGCAGACAGCGCAGATTACTCACAGCAACTGATCGACAAATACCAGCTGCACGACGAAATCGGCCGCGGCGGTATCGGCATCGTTTATGCCGCAACCCGCGCCGACAACACCTATGAACAGCAACTCGCTGTCAAGCTGATTCAGCCACACATCATTGAACAACTGGGCCAGCGAGCGCTGTTTGCCGAGGCGCAGATCCTGGCCCGCCTCAACCATCCCGGGATTGCCAAAGTGTACGATGGCGGCCTGTTTCACGACCAGGTCTATATCGTGATGGAATACATTCACGGTCCGACGCTGGACAGTTATCTGCAACAGCAGGAGTTAACCCGTCAGGACAAGCTGCGGCTGTTTATCCGTATCTGTCAGGCAGTCGAACACGCCCATGACCACCAGGTACTGCATGCCGATCTCAAACCGGCTAACATCCTCATCTCCAGCGGAGATCAGCCCAAGCTAATCGACTTCAACCTGACCCAGAAATTCAAACCGCAGTCCGCTCAGTTGCATGACTCCTCTCTGCTCGCGTTCAGTAATCAGTACGCCAGTCCGGAGCAAAAACAAGGGGAATACCTCACCCAACAAAGTGACGTCTACTCACTGGGTAAGATATTACACGCTGTATTTCCGACGCCTAAAGCGGGCTCAGATCTGGCGTGTATCATAGCTAAAGCGACCGAGTCAGATACCGGGCAGCGCTATCTCAGCGTGGGTGACCTGCGGCATGATGTAGAGCATCTGCTCGCTCTGCGGCCGATTTCGCTGCGCCAGCATCTGCCGTTTTACCTGCTCAAACGTCTGGTGCAAAGACGGCCTTTTTACTGCTTGTTACTCTCGTTACTCCTGGCATCAGCGACCAGTTTTACCATCGCGGTGATCGAGAAAAACCGCCAATTGTCGGCGGAAAAGAAGATCTCGGACAACATGTTGTTCGAGCTGACCCAACTGCTGTTTCACAGTAAGAATTCGCTCGAACAACCACTGAGTATTGATGCCATGCTTGAGATCACCCGGCGGCGGATTTTATCCAACCCGGATATCCCGCAACACATTAAACAAAAAATGTTACTGGCACTGCTTACGCCGACACCACCAAAACAGCACAATCGACCAACGGCTCAGCCAGCGACCCCGAATCAACCATGACCATCCTACGTAATCTGCTCCTGACTACCGCCAGCCTGCTGACCACCAGCCCGCTGGCCGCCGCGCCTGATACACAGCAGGGCTATTTTATTGATGCGCCGGTCACCGGCCTGTTTTACACCACCAGCTCCGGACTGAGCGGCACAACCCAGAAAGGGTCCTTTTCCTATCATCCCGGCGATGTGATCCGCTTCTATCTCGGCCTGGATGAACATGGCTATCTGCTCACCACCCTGAGTGGTCAGGAAGTGGTGACCCCAACCCTGGCCAGTACCCAGGTCAGCCGCAGTGTAAACATGACCCGTTTACTGCTGTCGCTGGATTCGACCCCACAAAACCGCGAAGAGATCACGCTGCTCAGCCAGGCACTGACTGACCGGGATTTTATTCAGCAGCTTAAACAGCTGGACTTGTCATTTCTTGACGATCATCTTGCGGCACTTAACCTGCCGCTGGTCTCGACTCAGCAAGCGGTCGAACACCTCAATCAGAGCCAGCACTATATTGAGCAGAATTTTGTATCCGACCAGGTTATTTACCGGCCAAAAGGCGTAATGTACGAAACCAGCCTGGTACCCAAAAAAGACTGGCAGGGAAAAATCTGCGCGTACAATCTCGATCGCGCTGCTCATCCCAATTACTTTGCCCCGATAGGTAAAACGCGCTTTTCAGTCGGAGCGGAAACACTGACCGAGTATCCGGCTATCGGTGATCACTTTAACGGCTGCCAGCTCAGACCTGAGCACGGGCTCACCCAGGCAGTAGAGCATCCGCTGAGCCAATTTGCCTATGAGGCCGGCCTGATTGGCTGCGCCCGGCACGGCTGTACCCGTAACGATCTCAATGGCTTCTATGTCGAGGACTTTGACGACGAAGGCGACTGGAAATACCGCACCATCGCGATGAACTTTGACCCGCTCACTGAGCTGTTTATGGAGAAATCGCAGGGACTGGGCCATAAAGCCGGCGTCAGCCACAACAACCGCAGTGAGATGATGTGGTTTACCTACCCGAACGGTAAGGGCGACCACATTCCATTACCGGGCATCTGGTTACGTACTCGCTATCTGGTCTCAGGCATTCAGCATCAGTGCCTGCACATCACCACCAACCAGGTCCTGCTCGGGCCTGAGTCGGTCAGTGAGTGTCCTTCCGAGCCACAAAACTACACCCGGGACGTCACTGCACAATACCGCGATATGTGGTGGCTGCAAAAACCGGATAAAAGGATCAATGTGGGCGATCTCAATATTACCGTGACCTGGTTTGACCCGGAGCGTGGCCCACAATTTACCAGCTGGGAATACCTGCCGGCCGGCCACCACTGGGATCAGGGCATTTTGTATCGCTATCAGCAACGCAAACAGCGCGCCGTTGACGGCCAGGAATCAATGCAAACCCTGAGTGTCGATGAATTCACCAAACAGCATAAGGACAGCTAATGGTCTCTTCTCCCTTTACGCAAGTACTGCATAACTGGAAGCAGGGTGATAAGCCCGCAGAAAGTGAACTCTATCATATTGCTTACGCGCAACTGCGCCGCCTGGCGGAACAGGAACAGGCGCGTAACGCAGGCAAATATGGCGACAGTAATCCAATTCTCAATGACAGTATCCACAGCACCACCGCCCTGGTGCACGAGGCTTATCTTCGCTTATCACAAGCCGATCTGGATGATGTGCATCATCGGCGCGATTTTTATCTCAAAGCGGCCAAAATCATGCGTCAGATTTTGATCGACCATGCGCGGCATAAGCAGGCACAAAAGCGCCAGCCGGTGACATCGTTACCGGATGCAGAGCCCGCCGCATCATTTGAACAACTGATCATCATGGATAAAACTCTGGATACCTTCAGTGCCCGCTATCCGCGCCAGTCGAACGCGCTAAAGCTCAAGTATCTGATCGGCATGAAAGTCGATGAGATCAGCGAGCTGCTGGAGTGCAGCCGCAGCCTGATTGAAAAGGATCTCAAATTCGCCCTGTGCTGGTTCCAGTCGAGGCTAAGTTAAGATGCGCGTTCTTGTTTCACTGAGTGCCGCAGTACTGGGGGCCTGGCTGTTGTGGCCCGCCGACTCGCGCACCGAGCAATTGGCAGTGGATGAAACCGCTCAGCGCGGGTTAACACCGGGCCATGCTTGGTGGCCGGACAGTCACAGCGCATCGCGCGCCGCAGCGTCCGCTCCCTCTCTCTCTGCAGGTACACATAGTGCCGATAACAACGCAAGCCGATCACCAGCCGACTCCACCGATGAGACGGAAAGCAGTGACGGTGAACCTGAGACAGAGCAACCATCTGAGGAAACAGCGCCTGACAGCGCGGGCGCGGAGGTGAAGACAGTCACGACGGCAGAGAGTGATACGGCCAGCGCCGCAGAAGAGAACCAGCCGCCGCAACTCAACAGCGAAGCCTATCAACGCATCAGTGACGAAATTGCGACCTGGCAACTCAGCCCGGGCAATGCTGTGCGTTATCAGGTTGATATCAGTGACCTGTTCACCGATCCGGAAGGCGACCTGCTCTCCTACCGGGTATCGGTCACCAGCGCAGCCCTGCGACTCAACCTTGCTCAACTGCTGACCGTAAGCGGCACACCGGAGCCGGATAGTGGCGCCCCGACGCTGCTGATTGAAGCCAGTGACGATGCCCATGCCGAGGAGACCTGGCCAAGCACCAGTTTTGTGTTGCCGGTTGCACAGGATGACAACGAGCAGGATACCCGACAGCTGGAAGATACCCGTTTATACCGTATCCAGACTACGCGCCAGCTGGGTGGCCAACACTATGATTATGACGTGCTGTATTGTGAACTGTTCTACCTCAGTAAAGGGGTGGTTTATTATGCCATGGGACAAACCCGCCTCGACTGCCCTGACAGCGCAGCGCTGCAGCGCGCCGGAACCTATCAGCGCAAGACGCAGCAAATCGACTTCAGCCTTGATTCTAACCATCTCTACAGCTGGATTTTTCGCCACAGCTATCCGTCACGCATCTATAACAGCAACAATTTTCTCGTCACCAGCTATGACGGTGACGAATATCAAACCGATACTCTCTCCGACACCCGCGAGGCAGCACAAGCACGTCTGAACGGTGATACCGGCCAGTACCTCTATCAAGGCGGTAACTTTGACTACCTGCTGATGGACGAGCAACAGAACTATTACTGGGTCAGCATGGGCAACTACATTTACGACCGCCGCTTCGACAACCCTAACTATTATCAACCGGCAGACTCAGATCTGAACATCGTGACCGATCAGGGCGATCTCTCCTGTCGTCAGTTTGAACCTTATTTCGCCTTTTCCTCCCTGACCGGCCCGACCCTGTATCAGCAAACCATGATGGTGTTTTCCGGCGATTATTATGGCAACTATCCGCCAGCCTGTTATGAATTTGACTCCCATCAGCGTCCGATCAGCCTTTCTTCGGATTTGGAATACTCCGAGTATGACATCCCGCTTGAGGGAGAAATTTATACCTATATTCTGCGCCCGCGCCCGGAGTACACCCAGTGGCTGGAAACCCTGAAAATCAATTTAATTTATCACCATCCGGATCCAAACATCACGCCGTAAACCGCATGACTACTGGTTTCCAGCCACTAATGATAAAAAAATTAAATTAATTTACGGGTTTTATGCTGCTTTCCGTATATTGCCAGCAGGTATGGCAACAGGTAGAACGTGGCTCAGATTTGGTATTTTACGCTTTAACTCTATTTTTGCGCCGGGACAGCATACAACAGGCGCAGCAAATAAAGCATCCACGTTCTCGTTTGCAATCGACAGGGAAATAATAATGAAGAAAATGACTTTTCTGGCAGTGTCTGTGGCTTTGGCATTAACCGGCTGTGGCGGCGGTGGCGGCTCAGACAGCAGCGGACAAACCGCGGCTCAGAGCACCACCATCACAGGTTTCGACGGCTACTTTAATCAGGCTGTACTGTTTGACGATACCAACAACAACGGCCTGCTGGATATTGGTACAGATACCTTGTTTGGCCTGACCAACGAGAACGGCCAGCGGGTTCTGCCTGCCGGTACCGAGATTGCAGGCTCACTGGCGCTGCAAACCCTGACTCCGGGCGGTGCAATGCAGACCGCTCTGGCGAACCTGGAACCGGAAACCTACGCCGGTAAATACACCATCGATATGGATAACCCGGGTCAGGCTATGGCGCATGAGCTGGTATTCCGCGCGCCGGGCTCATCGCAGGTGATCTCCCCGGTCACTGACCTGGTTGCGATTGCGATGAGCAACGACAGCACGCTGAGCGAAGATGACGCCAAACAGAGTGTGGCACTGAGTTTGGGTCTGACCGAAGAGCAGGCGGATGATGTGTACAGCGACTTTGTCGATGGTAACAAAGCTAACCGTAAGCTGCATAAAGTAGCCCAGATTCTGACCGAATCAAAAGCGGATGCCCAAACCAAAGGCAACGACTACAGTACGCACGCCAGCCAAATCGCTCTGGCGGCACAAAGTACGGTCTACAACATGGATGATGCGCAGTTAGCTTCTGACACCTATAAGCCGGTGGTACCGGTTAATGGTGACAGCGTCGGCACTGTCATCAGCAATAACCAGTTAATCACAGACACAGCAACCGTCGATAACATTCAGACACGCCTGACCGAACTGAACGTTGCCGAAGGTGAAAATTTTAGCGGTGCGACCCTCGATCTTAGCGGCCTGTTCCGCGACACCGACCTGGCTGACGGCATCGCACCCGTTATCACAGTCAAAGAGTCCAGCCTGGGTACAACAGGGATTGCGCTCAGCGTCAGCGACCAAATCCTAAGCCTGGCCGCGGTCAATCCGGTTGCGAGCGGCGGTGAGTATACGATCACTCTGCAGGCCAGCGATCGCGATGCTAATGGCGACAAGATTGGTGCGCCTGTTGCTGTAGTGCTCAACCTGACCATCGTATCCGCCAATCTGGCCCCGGTTGTCGAGTCGGGCGAGCTGAGCCGGATTCAGTCGATCATCGATGGCTGGCAACTGCAGCAGGGCAGTGCATTTGAACAGACGCTGAGTCTGGCGGGCCTGTTCAGTGACAGCGATGGCACCATCAGCGACTACCAAGTCGGTACCATCAGTGCAGACGGCCTCAGCATCAACGTGGATGCCAGCCAAGCCGTGATCACGATTGCTGGTACACCCAACAAAGCCTACCCAGCCGGACAAACGTTCGTGGTTTACGGCCTGGATAACGAAAGGGCCAAAGTGAGCGCCAGCTTCACCTTGCCTGAAATTGTGGAAGGTGTGGAACCTGAGCCAGAAACACCAGAGCTTGGTTTTACCCTCAAGCAGTTCAATAACCAAGAGTGGAAAATGGGAAGCTTTGCAGCCCAAGATGGCGAAGTGGGTTACGCGGCGCTGCTCAACAACGGTGGTCAACTGCAAATGTGTTGGGGGACGGACGCACAAAGTGACCCATACAAAACCAACATCAGTGACACCAACACGTGGAACAACGAAACCGCGTTTGATCGCCTAGCCCAACTGGACGAAGTGAGCGGTACGTACGTGCAAGCGGCGGATAAAGATTGTTGGAGCGTCGAACTGCAGAGCGATGGTTCTTTGAGCAACTTTGACGGCTTTGAGGCCAAAGTGCTATATCAAAACAGCGATGGCGACCAATTCCTGATTCAAATAGGCAGCCAAGAACTGTTCTGGTTGGACGGAACGTCGACCAAGTTCGCCAACCCGATTGAGGCAGAGACCAAAGTTTACGCGGGTGTGACGGAATACCAGATGTTCGTGGAGGCGGGTGAAGACTTCATTGAAGACTTGGATGGTCCAGAGCTGAGCTACTCATACATGGAGAACCAACTGACCGAGGGTGAATTTGAAGCCAACTCGGTTCTGCCAACAGGATTCTATACGCCGGGTACATGGTCAATTTCAACGGATAATCAAGGCTACAGCTACGCTAAGTTTATCGAAACAGAAGAAGACCAAAAAACACGCATTCGCTATGTGTACCGCGATTTTGGTGACTTCTACATTTCCATGGGCTGGGATGAAGAAGGGCAATACCAATTGGCATCGTCCTTCTACCTCTTTAGCGAAGACAAAGCGTTGATGAATGCTGTCGTGGAATCATTGCCCATCTCCGAAGATTAATCACGCGGTGTGATACACCGCCAATGATCATCAAAAGGCCGCATCTCAGATTCGGCCTTCTTCTGTTTCATCGGGCTAATATTGATCAGCCAATACCACGTTCAGTTACTGAACACACAACACATTCAGCAGTGAGGTACCTTTCAGATTTGTCGTCCTGCCATTGGTAAACAGCCCTTTACGCCCCTCTCCCCAGTACGGCAGATACACCGGCCACTGTTCACGCTCCATCACTTTTGAATTGAGTAACTGCTTCCACTCCTGCTCATTAGCCAGGCGCATATTCTGGCTGCGGCACATTTTTTCCGCGCCGTCATAGCTGAGCCGGTTCCAGGCTTTGTTATGCTCCATATAAAACTGCACATTGTCGGCCAGGGTGTAAGGCACCACATAACTCACTCCGTTGAGTGACGTCTGATGGCGGAAACTGACATCGGCCCCCTGAGACGCAACGGTTGCAGGTAAAGCGCGGGTTTCGGTCAACGCAGCGGCTGGCTCAGGTGCCACCGCAGCAGGTTTAGGTTGCGGGGCTGATGCCTGAGCTTTAGCAGGCTTTGGGGCAGCTTGTAGTGCGGCTGGAGCACGCTTTACCGGCGCAGCCGTTGTCACTGACGTCGCCGTGCTTTTTGCGACTTCACGAATAAAGGCTTCCTTGTAGCCGCCCACAGTACGCACGCCGCGCAAATCTTTGCGCGCCTTGGCGAAATCATCGTAAGGCCCGATCAGACAGCGGGTGCCTTTGTCTTCCGGTTTCATCCAGACATGGGTTGAGATATGTTGATACAAACCCTGGGCCTGGGCTAACGATAAAGGCTTGGTCAACAAGCCGCACTGAATCCAGAAATCAGAATCCTTTCTTTTCGGGGCCGAGTTACCCCATAAACCTTGTCCTATCGGACACGTCTTATCCAGGACCGGCAACTGATTGCTGGCGGCCTGAGTCGCATCACAAAGAAACTCCTGAGCATGTACCGGTAATGAAAACAGGGGTACAGCGCAGCAGGACAGGCTCAACAGAACTCGATGGGTGATTTTAGGCATCACGACCACTCTCATCTCCATAGTTATCCTACTCATAGTGACAATGGTTACTGCTCAACGTTCGATTACAGATGCAAAAAAAGAGCCGCAATCACTTACGGCTCTTAGTTTAGGTATATTATTCGAACAAAATCAATCGACTCCGCTCAACCTTTGTAGATTTTCGGGTTAAACACATCGCGTAACCAGTCGCCCAGCAGGTTAATCACCAACACCAGGGTAACCAGCACCAGACCTGGGAAAATGGTAATCCACCACGAGCCGGAGAAAATGTAGTTAAAACCGATACTGATCAGTGAGCCCAGTGATGGCTGGTCCACCGGCAAACCCAGACCGAGGAAAGAAAGTGCCGCCTCCGACATGATGGCATTCGCTACCTGCACGGTTGAGATCACCAGAATCGGCGACAGACAGTTCGGCAGAATATGACGGAACATGATACGCAGTGATTTAAAGCCCATCACCCGCGCCGCTTCAACATACTCTTTTTTCTTCTCAGCCAGCACCGAGGCACGAATGGTACGCGCATATTGCGGCCATTCCGCCACACCGATGATCACCACCAGCATCAAAACCGCGTATTCACTGTAGAACTCGCTGCCAAAGCTGGCTTTAAAGATGGCCGATACAATGATAGCGACCATCATGGTCGAAAACGACAGCTGCACATCCGCAAAGCGCATCAGGAAGCTGTCGATACGGCCACCGAAATAACCGGCTGACAGGCCGATCACGATGCCAAAAAGCAGCTGCAAGGCAACGGCAAGAAAGCCGATCGTCAGTGACAAGCGGGAGCCATACAAAATGGTCGATAAAATATCGCGCCCCTGGTTATCGGTGCCGAGCAGGAAGCGCTCATCGCCGCCATCCAGCCAGGATGGCGGTAACTCCGAATCCATAATATCGATTGACGTTAAATCATACGGGTTGCTCGGGGCAATCAACGGGGACACCAGTGACGTGACCAGCACCACCATAAAGATAACAAAGCTGACCATCGCCACTTTGTCACGCAGGAAATAGTAAAGAAAATCGGACTGCTTAAAACGCTCCCAGCGTGAAGGAGCTGCGACTACCTGGCTCATGATTATGCTCCTTTTCCGGTCAGGTTAACGGTTGGGTTGATCAGACCATACATCAGATCCACGATGGTATTGGTCACGACGAAAATCAGGCCGACAAAAATCACGTACGCCGTGATAAGCGGCGTATCCACCCGGTTAATCGCCTCAAGGAACAAAAAGCCGGTACCCGGCCACTGGAACACCGTCTCGGTCAGAATGGTGTAGGCCACCATAGTCCCGATCTGCACACCACCGACGGTCAGCACCGGCAGCATGGTGTTTTTCAGCGCATGCTGGTAATAAATCTTGTTCATCGCCAGGCCCTTCGCCTTGGCAAACTTAATGTACTCCGAGCTGAGCACTTCGAGCATCTCAGCCCGTACCAGACGGATAAACAGTGGCAGCATGATAGAGGCCAGCGAGACACAAGGCAGGATAAGGTGCGCGAGACCATCAAGGGTAAAGAACCCCGACTCCCAGCCGAGCCAGTTTGCGGTTTCACCGCGGCCATAGGATGGCAGCCAGCCAAGCTCAATCGAGAACACATACATCAGCATAATCGCGGTCAGAAACACCGGGATCGAAATACCAATACTACTGCCGGCCATGACCAGCTTGGTAAACACGCTTTTCGGATGTATCGCTGAATACACCCCAAGCGGAATGGAACAGACAATAATGATCAGCGAGGCACCGAACACCAGTTCCAGTGTCGCGACCAGTTTGTCGAGAATCACTTCAACCGCAGGACGCTTGAAGAAATAGGAGGTACCCAGGTCGCCCTGCACCGCGGCAGTGACAAAACGGGTGTATTTAGTGACGAAGGGATCGTTGAGGCCCAGTTCATCACGCAGCGCCTGGCGCTCCGTCTCTGAAACCGACTGACCGACAAGCTCGCGCAGCGGGTCGCCCAGGTTATCCTGAATGGCAAACGCCACCAAACTGATCACAAACATCACTATCAGTGCCTGAAACAGGCGCTTGACCAGAAACGAAAACATTCCTTGCCCCTTAACTTTCCATGCTAAATCCATCCGGGTTAATGCCCTGCGATGGACCCTATTCAGCCTTTAAAACAGTCACTAACCCGACTGAAACAAGATTAATGACCTAAGGTGAGAAAAGCCCCCGCAACCGGGTTACGGAGGCTCCTGTTACCAGTTAATGCGCAACTTACTCTTTGACCACCAGGTCACCGAAGTATGGGAACTCCATCGGGTTAACGATTGGTTTGACGTCCAGCGTTGATTTCGCCCCCCAGGCCAGGTTCTGCCAGTGCAGAGGAACGAACGCGGCATCGTTGTACAGGGTCGTTTCTACCTGCTGCAGCATCTGTGCACGTTTAGCCGGATCGGTTTCGACGTTTGACGCTTCCACCAGTTTATCGACTTCAGGGTTTGAGTAGTGACCACAGTTGTACTGACCTTTACCGCTCTCTTCGTTACGGGTCATGGTCAGGAATTCAGAGAAGTTGGCTGAATCCTCGGTATCCGCGTGCCAGCCGATCATCAGCATGTCTGCCGCACATTTATCAAACTCAGGCCAGTACTGCGCTTTTGGCATGGTTTTCAGATCAACTTTGATGCCGATCTTCGACAGCATTGCCGCTGCAGCCTGAGCCACTTTAGCATCATTCACATAGCGGTTATTCGGCGCGATCATGGTCAGGTTAAAGCCCTTCTCATAACCCGCTTCCTTCATCAGCTCTTTGGCTTTGTTCAGGTCATAACGCGGCACCAGTTCAGGATTGTAGCCAGCATAGCCTTGCGGGCTCTGCTGGCCGGCAGCCGTTGCAAAACCTTTCATGATTTTGTCCACGATACCCTGATTATTGATGGCGTAAACAATCGCCTGACGCACGCGCACATCTTTCAGCGCTTCATTGCTCGACTGGTTCATTTGCAGCGTAATAATGCGGGTACCTGGCAATGTTACCAGATCGACACCTTTGGCTTCTTCGACACGTTTGTGGTCATTCGGCGCAACCGGCGCAATCATATCCACATCGCCGGACAGCAGAGCCGCAACACGGGTCGCATCTTCTTTGATAGGCACCAGAGTCAGATGGTCAACATTACCTTTCGAATCTTTGTCCCAGTAGTCTTTGAAACGTTCGAATTCGACTTTTACGCCCTGTTCACGTTGCGTTACGATAAAAGGTCCGGTACCGGAAAGGTGGGTAGACGCAAACGAGTTACCGTGTTTCACCACTTCACTCTTATCTTTGCCGTCTTCAGTCTTGCCTGAATAGAACTTGCTGTCCATCGGGAAAATGTAGGTCGCGGTTTGCAGTACCAGCGGGTAAGCGCCCTTCGATACCAGGTCAACCGTGTAGTCGTCAACTTTGACCATTTTCTCATATGGTTCAAAAATCGCTTTGAAATCCGGCGAGCTTTGCAGACGGTCAAACGTCCACACCACATCGTCGGCTGTCATCATATTACCGGAGTGGAATTTCACCCCTTCACGCAGGTGGAAACGCACGGTTTTGTCATCCAGACGTTCCCAGCTGCTCGCCAGACGGGGTTCAAAGTCCAGATCCTGAGTGTAGCGAACCAACGGATCAAACACCATGTGAGACAGTTGCAGCGTACCACCTGACAGTTGTTCATGCGGGTCCAGTGATACCGGATCAGCGTCGTAAGCCACTGTAATATCAGCCGCGCTGGCGGCAAAGCTGAGGCCAGCTGCCATTAAAGCCACTGCAAGTTTGCTTTTCATGGTTTTCATTGCATAACTCCTTATGCGGGAATCCAAATCCCTAGTTGTTGTATTTGCTTCTGTTTCAAAACCCGGCCCCGGAAGGCCGGCAATCTGTGCGGCTAGGCCGCGCTTACACCGTCTCTCAAGCCGGTAAACTCCGGCATCAAAGAAATCAGTTGCTGGCTGTACTCATGCTGCGGCGAGGTGAACAGTTGCTCGGTCGGCGCCACTTCCAGCAAGGTACCCATTTTCATTACCCCGACCCGATCACACATCTGACGAATCACCGGCAAGTCATGACTGATGAACATCATGGTCAGGCTTAATTCATCCTGCAAATCTTTCAGCAGGTTAAGGATTTGCGCCTGAACGGAAACGTCCAGTGCCGAAGTCGGCTCATCACAGATCAGCAGGCGCGGGCGGGTAGCCAGCGCGCGCGCAATCGAAATACGCTGACGCTGACCACCGGAAAATTCATGCGGATACTTCACCCCGGCCATTTTACCCAGGCCAACATAATCGAGCAGGTCATTGACGATTTGGCGGGTTTCCCCTTCCCCACTGGTCAGTTTATGGAAGCGGATCGGCTCGGCAATAATGTCGAAAACCTTCATACGCGGGTTCATTGACGTATAAGGGTTCTGGAACACCATCTGCATCTGGCGACGCACCGGACGGCGCTCTTTCTCTGACTTCATCGCCGTCAGATCAAGACCTTCAAACGTCACCCGACCTTCATTCGGCTGGTACAAACCGGCAATCACCCGGGCAATGGTCGATTTACCCGAACCAGACTCGCCCACCAGGCCGAAAGTCTCTCCTTCCTGCACCTCGAAGCTGACATTATTGGAAGCCTGCACGTACTCGCGGCGACTTTCAAACAGTGAATCTTTGGTCACAAAGCGCAGACTGACGTTTTCCACATTGAGCAGCGGGCCGGTGTACTCACGCTGATCCTGACTCTGTCCCAGCCAGTGATTCTTAATATCCAGCGTTTTGTGCTCAGCGGCATCTTCGATATAAGTGACCAGCGGGAAGCGATCCAGTTTGATGTCGGAGCGCGGTACTGCGGAAATCAGGCTGCGGGTATACGGATGATCCGGATCACCCAGTACTTTCGCCGTCGGACCGAATTCAACCAGATCGCCGCGGTACATCACCGCGACACGATCAGTCACGTTGGACACCACGCCCATGTCGTGGGTCACCAGCATACAGCCGACATTATTTTTAATGCACAGCTCGCGGATCAGACTCAGGATCTGGTCCTGAATGGACACATCCAGGGCCGTGGTCGGTTCATCGGCAATGATCAAATCCGGTTCGCCCGCCAGAGCGATAGCAATCACGACACGCTGACGCATACCACCGGAGAATTGGTGCGGATATTGTTTGAGACGGTTTTCCGGTTGCGGAATACCGACCTGCTTCATCAATGATAATGCGCGCTGGTAGGCTTCATCATCACTGACCTTCATGTTGGCATGAATGGTCTCTTTCAGTTGCTGCTCTACGGTGAACAGCGGATTGAGAGAGGTCATCGGGTCCTGGAAGATAAAGCCAATTTTAGACCCGCGCACGGCACGCATTTTTTCCGGAGACAGGCCAGAGATTTTCTCGCCATCCAGGAAGACTTCACCGCCGGCTATCGTGCCCGGAGGACTCAGCAAATCAATAATCGCGTTACCCACTGTCGATTTACCGGCACCGGACTCACCGACTACGCCGACAATCTCGCCGCGCTCAATGCTGAAAGACAACGATTTAACCGCTGCATGCACACCGTGGCGTGACGGATATTCAATACGAAGGTTTTTTACTTCTAAAAGTGACATCTAAACCAGACCTCTACTGCTGCGGCAGTTTTCTGCCCTGTCTGCGGCCCGCGGCGATCGATACCATCAGCGGTCGACCAACGCATGCCCAAGTGAATCCATTCAAACCAGTATAATATTCTGGCAATTTATAAGGCCATCAATATGGCGAAAACTTCACACAAAAGCAACATTAAAAGGATAAAAAATCGATAACGCACCACTTTAAAGCAGCATAATCGAATTTATATGCACTAAAACTAGATATTAGTGTGGTCCGATGTTTCGCCACATTCGGTAGATTAACTCAAACTCATAGCGTTAAACACTGATATAGCGCAAATATTACGGATATTGTAAAAAACGAGCAGATGCATATTTTAGCAAGTGTCAAGTCAAGACGCCCATTAACAATAAAGAAACAATCTCACATGAAATCCATTACCTAAACCATAAAAACCAGACATTCAGCCATTAACCAGCAATTAAACCCAATAATGTAAAATTATGCAGAACATTAAACTTATCATTTTTGTGAGCTAACTCAACTCAGATCCAAACGGACACTGAGCAGATAAATTGTTCACGTGCAAAACGTCTGTTTAAAGACTAGAAGAGGAATTGCGCACCAATCCGCATAAAAATAAAAAAAGTGATAGTACGCACACAAATGGTGAGAGAGGGCAATAAAGGTTCTAGGTTCTAGGTTCTAGGTTCTAGGTTCTAGGTTCTAGGTTCTAGGTTCTAGGTTCTAGGTTCTAGGTTCTAGGTTCTAGGTTCTAGGTTCTGGCAGAGTGTCTTAGGCAACAGGGACAGAATCAAGCCTAAAAACAGTACAAGCGATTGATAGATTATCCGAAGCTCAGGGAACCAGGCCCTAGCTCCTCGGATCCTAGGGCCTGAAACGACAAAGCCCCGTCATTACTGACGAGGCTTTAAATGATAGTCGGCGAAGAGGGATTCGATCGGACTGGCGCTCCAGCCCACGACCCGCGATGCTAGGGGCATTCTCCCTGCATTACTCAGACGAAAAAGCCCCGTCATTACTGACGAGGCTTTAAATGGTGGTCGGTGAAGAGGGATTCGATCGGACTGGCGCTCCAGCCCACGACCCTCGATGCTAG
>NZ_SSHN01000013.1:0-110600 GCF_004804295.1 Vibrio sp. H11
GTTTTGGACCCACCTGACTCCATTCCGAACTCAGAAGTGAAACGAAACAGCGTCGATGGTAGTGTGGGGCCTCCCCATGTGAGAGTAGAACATCGCCAGGCTTTAATTACTTGCTTCAGATTGCTCCTTTTTTAAGGAATAGCCTGAAAGCAAAAACGAGAAAAGACTTAATAGTCTGACCAATGCGGAGCGGTAGTTCAGTTGGTTAGAATACCGGCCTGTCACGCCGGGGGTCGCGGGTTCGAGTCCCGTCCGCTCCGCCACTTATTCGAAACCCTAGCAGCAATGCTAGGGTTTTCTCAAATCTGGTGTTTCATAATCTGCCAGAGACAATTTGGGTACCTATTTCTAGGGGTGTAGCTCCAATTGGCAGAGCAGCGGATTCCCCTGATTTTGGGAATTGGCGCGTGTTGGGAGTTTGAATCTCTTCAAGACCCAAAGTATCCAGATACAATTTGATGACCTATTTCTAGGGGTGTAGCTCCAATTGGCAGAGCAGCGGATTCCAAATCCGCGTGTTGGGAGTTCGAATCTCTCCACCCCTGCCATATTAAGAAGCCTCAGCAGTAATGCTGGGGCTTTTTTACGTTTAGAAGCACAAATACTTATCCAATCTACTCCCCATATCTGGCATATTTCTGCGTCCTGTCATTTACATTTTGTGGCCAATCAGTTTTATTACCAATATCAAGGTTATATTTATCAGGAATGGTTATGGAACTCACTCGGCGCCGCTTGCTGCAATTCGGTTCGGCGATTGGAATTGGAGCGGCGTTGCCAGCATGCTCTTTGCTGCGTCTTAGTTCAGACGAAGACAGTTATGTGTATCACCTGACCGCACAACCCGCTACCGCTGAACTGGTTCCCGGTTATCAGACCGACGTCCTCGGTTTCAATGGTTCCATTCCGGCGCCGACGATTCGTTGTCGGCAGGGTAAAAAGGTGACCATCCATTTCACTAACAAACTGAACCAACCGACGACCATTCACTGGCATGGTTTGCGTATACCGATTGCGATGGATGGCGTCCCTTTCCTGAGTCAGGCTCCGATTATGCCGGGTGAGACTTTTACCTATGAGTTTACTCCGCCGGATGCGGGGACTTTCTGGTATCACCCGCATATGAACAGTGTCAATCAACTGGGTATGGGGCTAGTTGGTATGCTGGTTGTGGAAGAAGCGGATCCGGTTGTGTTTGATCAGGAGTTCTCCCTGATGCTGAAACACTGGCACATCGATAAGCAGGGGCAGTGGAAACAGCGTATGATTCCACGCTACAGTGCTCGTATGGGGACTCCTGGCGAGTGGGGTACGGTTAACGGGCAGCATAATCCCCAGTACCCGATTAAGCACAATGCAACCGTGCGAGCGCGTATCGCCAATGTTGACAACACCATCACCTATCCGATAGCGGTGCAAGGCGTCGATGCCTGGATCGTGGCGATTGACGGCAACCCGATTACTACCCCGTATTTACTCAAAGAACACAAGATGGGCCCGGGGATGCGCCTGGATATCGCCTTCATTGCACCAGCCGCCGGGCAGACGGTTTACATTCGCCAGATGAAAGGTAAATTTGCATTTCCGCTGTGTGAGTTTGTCAGTCAGGAATCCTGGCTGGCTGAGGAGAAATCGATTCCCCGTCTGCCATTAAATCCGATTCCTGAAGTGGACTTATATCGTGCCGAAGAGATCGATTTTGTCTTTGAGTGGGAGGGGGCGGTGACACCCGCAGATGAGTCCGGAAACGCGGTACCGGATTTCTGGTTGATCAATAAACGCGCCTGGGAAGGGATGAGTGCCGGTAATATTCCTAAGCCGCTTGCGACGCTGACGCGCGGTAAAAGCTATATTTTTAACCTGCGCAATGTTACTCAGTATCACCATCCGATTCACCTGCATGGTCATACCTTTACCGTGATTGAACTTAATGGTCAGCCTGTTAAAGAGCCGTTTCATACCGATACCGTGTTACTGGGCAAGAATGGTAGCGCCAAGGCGGCATTTGTGGCTGATAACCCGGGACGCTGGATGTATCACTGTCATGTGATAGAGCATATGCATACCGGGCTGATGGGCTATATTGAAGTGGTCTAGATGTGACTCCTGTAACTTTTTTAAAATCGGCTGTTTAATGTATCAGGCTACTGAAAAAGAAAACTATTTTTTCCTTTCTCCGCGCTGATCTTGAGCGATAAATCGTTACAATAGGTTACAAATTAGTACGGAGAGGTTACATGGGACAATTATCAATTTTGGGCCTGATAGCTTTAGGTGGGGCGATTGGTGCCTGCTCACGTTATCTGGTCTCAGAGTGGTGCATTACTTTATTCGGGCGCAGCTTTCCATACGGTACTCTGACCGTGAACATCGTAGGTTCTTTCATCATGGGATTATTGATTGCTGCGTTTGAAAATGAATGGCTGGCACCTTATCCGTGGCGTCAGGTGGTTGGGTTGGGATTTCTCGGTGCCTTGACTACTTTCTCGACCTTTTCAATGGATAACGTATTGATGATGCAACAGGGCGCTTTTGTGAAAATGGGCCTGAATGTATTGCTTAATGTCACGTTGAGTATTTCTGCTGCCTGGCTCGCTTACCAGTGGTTAGTTCGAGCCTGATTAAAAACTCGACATTAACACTTGGTTAACGCAACACGATTCTCTATAATCGATTCACTTGTCGGAGTGCCATAAGGCTGAGACCGTTTATTCGGGATCCGTTGAACCTGATCTGGTTAGTACCAGCGAAGGGAACAAGAGAAGACTTTCTCTGGCGATCTGTGGATCGTCATATCTTCAGTAACCAGATTTGTCTGCTTACCTCTTGTCGCAACTATCCGCCAAGCATTTATCCCTAAAATCCTAAAAGGAAAATGCTATGTCGTCGAATCGCAAACAAGCGAGACTGGAAGCTCAACAGTTTATTGAATCGCTTTCTGTTCAACCTTATCCCAATTCTCAAAAAACATACGTCACCGGCTCTCGTCCGGACATTCGCGTGCCGATGCGTGAAATTTCTCTGGCTGACAGTCTGATCGGTGGCAGCAAAGAGCAGCCGGTTTACGAGCCTAATGAGCCGGTGAGTGTCTACGATACTTCCGGTGTGTACACCGATCCCGAGCATACCATTGACCTTTATCAAGGGCTGCCAAAGCTACGTGCTGAATGGGTGGCGGAGCGCGACGATACCGAGCTGCTGGATGCGATGAGTTCCGAGTATGCCCGTGAGCGTCTGGCTGATGAAACACTAGATGAACTACGCTACGGCAATCTACCGCAGATTCGCCGCGCGAAAGCAGGTCAGTGCGTCACTCAACTGCATTATGCCCGTCAGGGAATGATTACCCCGGAAATGGAGTTTATCGCCATTCGGGAAAATATGGGCCGACGTCGTTACCAGGATGAGCAACTTAATCAGCAACATCCGGGGCAAAACTTCGGCGCAAATCTGCCACGGGAAATTACGGCAGAATTTGTGCGTCGTGAAGTGGCCGAAGGACGAGCCATTATCCCGAGTAATATCAACCATCCTGAATCTGAACCTATGATCATCGGCCGTAACTTCCTGGTCAAAGTCAACGCCAACATCGGTAACTCTTCGGTCAGCTCCTCGATTGAAGAAGAAGTTGAGAAACTGGTGTGGGCGACGCGCTGGGGTGGTGATACCGTGATGGATCTGTCGACCGGACGTAATATTCATGAAACACGCGAATGGATTCTGCGTAACAGCCCGGTGCCGATTGGTACCGTACCTATGTATCAGGCGCTGGAAAAGGTCAACGGTATTGCTGAAAACCTGACCTGGGAAGTGATGCGTGACACCTTACTTGAACAAGCAGAGCAGGGGGTGGATTACTTTACTATCCATGCCGGTTTGTTGCTGCGCTATGTGCCTATGACTGCCAAACGGGTCACTGGCATTGTTTCCCGCGGTGGATCGATTATCGCCAAATGGTGTCTGGCACACCATGAAGAGAACTTCCTTTATACTCATTTTCGAGAGATATGTGAGATCTGTGCCAAGTACGATGTGGCGTTGTCGCTGGGTGATGGCCTGCGTCCAGGATCGATCGCAGATGCTAATGATGAAGCTCAGTTTGCCGAGTTGCGTACTCTGGGTGAGCTGACTAAGGTGGCGTGGGAATACGATGTGCAGGTGATGATTGAAGGCCCGGGGCACGTTCCGATGCACATGATTAAAGCCAATATGGACGAGCAGCTGGAGCATTGTCATGAAGCGCCGTTCTACACCTTAGGCCCGCTAACTACGGATATTGCCCCGGGTTATGACCACATTACTTCCGGTATCGGTGCGGCGATGATTGGTTGGTTTGGTTGTGCGATGTTGTGCTACGTCACCCCCAAAGAGCACCTTGGCCTGCCGAATAAAGAGGATGTGAAGACTGGCCTGATTACCTACAAATTGGCCGCCCATGCTGCTGATTTGGCCAAAGGTCATCCTGGTGCGCAGATCCGTGATAATGCTCTGTCGAAGGCGCGTTTTGAGTTCCGCTGGGAAGACCAGTTTAACCTGGCGCTGGATCCGGTGACTGCCCGAGCTTTCCATGATGAAACCCTGCCGCAGGAGTCAGGTAAGGTTGCCCATTTCTGTTCGATGTGCGGTCCGAAATTCTGCTCGATGAAGATCTCCCAGGAGGTGCGCCGTACTTACGCTGATTACACGGCGTCGAGTAATGACGCGATGACAGTGACATTGCTGGATGATCCCCTGGAAGGGATGCGGCAGAAATCGCAGGAGTTTCTTAGCTCAGGTTCTCAGCTCTATCATCCGGCTGTGACCAGTCCAGAGAGCATGGCTGAGGAATAACCGTGAAATTACTGATCCCATCTCATTGTGTTGTGATGACGGGAGACGTGCAGCGGGTACTGTTACTTGCCAAACAACAAGGTTTGCATATCGATCACATTGAGTTGGGCGTTAGCCCAACTCAGCATTTCCACCTTGTTGCTGACACGACTCTTCGTTTATCAAGCAATCTGTTTGTATTAAATCACCTCTCGCTTGGCAGCGAGTCTGCTCCGGATCTTTGTATTGATTACATCGGCGCAGGCAGTCACTTGACCAGCTCATTATGTCCAGCAGTCGCTACGGTCGCTATCGGCGTAGCCGGTTGCAACGGGCTGGAAGATACCTGGTGGTATGGCGATGAACAGCGTCGGCTGATTCATCTGCGGGCATTAACCGCGCAGCAGCAACGACAACATCTGACCTGGCTGCTGAGTTTGCTCGCTCTTGATTTTGCCTTGGAGGATGCGTTGGTGCTGTCTCGGGCTGCACTCAATGTTTCACGTGAAACATGGCCGCGCGATTATCGCGATTTTCCCCAGCCGGAACCTCAGGCCATCTACCGTGGTGTTGCGCCGTTTGCGTTATTGGATAAAACATCGCTCGGGCTCTATCCGGTGGTGGATGACGTACGTTGGATTGCCACCTTGTTGCCGCTTGGCATCAAGACGATTCAGCTGCGCATCAAAGACCCCGCCCAAGCTGATCTGGAACAGCAGATTATCCAGGCGATAGCGTTGGGCCGCGAACATGGTGCCCAGGTGTTTATCAATGATTACTGGCAATTGGCACTTAAGCATGGTGCATTCGGTGTTCATCTCGGCCAGGAAGATCTGTTACTGGCCGATCTGGCGGCAATAGCAAAGGCCGGCATTCGCCTCGGACTCTCTACCCATGGCTATTTCGAGTTACTGCGTATCCATCAGCTGGCACCCAGCTATATCGCGTTGGGACATATTTTCCCGACCACGACTAAACAAATGCCATCCAAACCCCAGGGATTGGTGCGGCTGAAACGGTATCAAAGCTTGCTCGATAGTCTTCCTTATGGCGAGCATGTCGGAGTACCCAGCGTGGCGATTGGCGGTATTGATCGCAGCAACGCCGCTCAGGTTCTCGAGTGTGGGGTAAGCAGTATTGCTGTGGTCAGGGCAATTACCCAGGCTGAGGATGTCGGCCTGGCTGTTAGCCAACTGCAGCGGTTTCTTCCCGCGCCTGCGAGCGTGACGGAGGCCGGTGATGTTAAGTGATCAACAATTTATGCGCTATCAGCGTCAGGTTGCGTTACCGCAGATCGGTGAAGCGGGGCAGCAGCGTTTGCTCAACAGTCAGGTCCTGATTATTGGCTGTGGCGGATTGGGCAGCGCGGCGGCGCAGTTTCTCGCCGCCGCCGGGGTCGCAAGGCTGGTAATTGCCGACGATGATCAGGTCGCACTTTCCAATCTGCATCGTCAGCTGGCTTATCGCGTGCAGGATGTCGGCCAACCCAAAGTACGTGCTTTGGCGCGCAGTCTACAAGCACTCAATCCAGACTGTCAGGTACGTACGGTTGAGCGCTACATGGATGCCACCTTACTGAATCTGGAAGTGGGCTTAGCCGATGTGGTGCTCGACTGCAGCGACAATCTGCCGACACGTCACCAGGTTAACCGGGCTTGTCATCAGGCCGGAGTGTGTCTGATTTCAGGCTCGGCCATTGGCTGGGAGGGTCAGTTGATCCCGCTCGATTTTACTCAGCGTCCCCAGGGCTGCTATCAGTGTGTGGTACCCGAGCAGGAATCGGCGGCTGCGCTGCGCTGCTCCGACATGGGTGTGGCCGGCCCTGTGGTCGGCAGCATAGGTAACTTACAGGCTCTGCTCGCTGTGCAGAAATTAATTCAGCTTGAGGAGTTTCACAGTCACTACATGCAACGTTTCGATGCGCTGAGTATGCAGTGGCAAAAGTGGCAACTGATCGCCGATCCACACTGTTTACAGTGCGGGTGTGGCAAGGAATGAAGGTATGACTATCACCATCTTTATTAATCAGCAAGCACACCAGATTAAGGCGGCGACCAGTTTGCAGACACTGCAGCACGAACTGGGCCTACCGACACTAGGCTGTGTGTTTGCCATCAACCAACAAGTTATACCCAAAGGCTTATGGTCTGAGACGCTACTCAATCAGGGTGATCAGATCGCACTGTTTCAGGCCATCGCAGGAGGCTAATATTTATGTCTGTAACGAATTCTATATCTAAGCAATCCAAGCGCGAAATTTTAGCTGGCAATCCACCGCTGATTATCGCCAATCGCCAGTTCGATTCTCGCTTACTGACCGGAACCGGAAAGTTTTCTGATCGTAGCACTATGGCTAAAGCGATTGCTGTGAGTCAGTCTGAGCTGGTCACTATGGCACTCAAGCGGGTTGATCTCGAACAGCGTGATGACGACATTCTCGCACCGCTGATGGCCAGCGGGATGAACTTGTTGCCGAATACTTCCGGTGCCAAAACGGCGCAGGATGCGATCTATGCCGCACATCTGGCGCGCGAGGCGCTGGGTACTGAGTGGCTGAAACTGGAAATTCATCCCGATCCCAAGTATTTAATGCCGGACCCGATCGAAACTCTGAAGGCGGCCGAACAGTTGGTTAAAGACGGCTTTATTATCTTGCCTTACTGTCATGCCGACCCGGTGCTGTGCAAACGGTTAGAAGAGGTCGGTTGTGCGGCCGTCATGCCGCTGGGTGCGCCGATCGGGACCAATCAGGGACTAAGCTCAAAAACCTTCCTGGAGATTATCATCGACCAGGCGAACGTACCGGTCATTGTAGATGCCGGTATCGGTGCGCCATCGGATGCCGCGTTGGCGATGGAGATGGGCGCAGATGCGGTATTGGTCAATACCGCAATCGCCACGGCACGTGATCCGCTGGTGATGGCTAACGCGTTCCGGTTGGCAGTGGAAGCGGGCCGAATGGCTTATCTGTCTGGCCTGGCGACTCAGCAACAGAGCGCGTCTGCGTCGAGTCCGTTTACGGCATTCCTGGATAATTGAGCGGGATGATTGAGTATGAGTTTTATTGATCAATTTAACCAGCTCGGCTGGGATGATATTAAGTTGTCGGTGTATGCGAAAACCCGGCACGACGTAGAACGGGCACTGGCCAAAAGCAAACGCGATCTGGAAGATTTTAAAGCGCTGATTTCGCCTGCGGCGGAAGGGTATCTGGAACAGATGGCGCAGCTTTCTTACCAGGCGACCCGACGCCGTTTTGGCAATACGATGTCGTTCTACATTCCGCTCTATCTGTCCAACCTGTGTGCCAACGCATGTACTTATTGTGGCTTTTCGATGGAAAACCGCATTAAGCGTAAAACACTTAATGAGGAGGAAATCCGGGCTGAAATCGCCGCTATCAAGCAGATGAAATTTGATAGCGTATTGCTGGTGACTGGTGAGCATGAAACCAAAGTCGGCATGAACTACTTTCGGCATATGCTGCCGATCATTAAGCCGTCGTTTCACTATCTGGCGATGGAAGTGCAGCCACTGCAGCAGCAGGAGTATGCAGAACTCAAGACGTTGGGATTGGATGCCGTGATGGTTTATCAGGAGACGTATCATCCATCGACGTACGCCCAGCATCATCTGCGTGGTAACAAAATGGATTTCGAGTTTCGGCTTGAAACTCCAGATCGCCTGGCGCGAGCCGGGATAGATAAAATCGGTTTAGGTGCCCTGATTGGTTTAGAAGACTGGCGTACCGATTGCTTCTATGTTGCGGCCCACCTTGATTACCTGGAGCGGACTTACTGGCAGTCACGCTACTCGATTTCGTTTCCGCGCCTGCGGCCGTGTGAAGGGGCTTTGCAGCCTAAATCGGTGATGACGGACAAACAGTTGGTGCAGCTGATTTGCGCTTTTCGGTTGTTTAATTCTGAGGTTGAATTATCACTTTCCACCCGAGAAACGCCGGCCTTTCGCGATAATGTTGCACCGCTTGGCATAACCAGTTTGTCAGCGGCATCGAAAACCCAGCCCGGTGGCTATGCGGATCCGAAAGCGGAGCTGGAGCAGTTTGCTACCAGTGATGAACGTTCAGCGCTTATGGTAGAACAGGCGATGCAAGCGCGAGGTTTGCAGCCGGTCTGGCATGACTGGCATGCAGTCTATTCCGGTTAGCCTGAGGTTTGAATGACCCGGCTTATGTTTCACGTGAAACATACACAAATAAGGCGACCTCTGGTCGCCTTATTTGTGTGGCCGATGTGAGCAGTATTAGAATGAAGTCTTCATCAGGCAGCTTGTGCCTGGTGGTATTTACCCAGCAGAGCATGGTAAAAATCGTGATCGCTCAATGTACCGAGCAGACGATTTTCTTCCATCAGTAAAATCGGGTTACCAGTACGGTAGCGAATTTCAATCGCCTGACGCATATCAATGTCCGGGCTGGCCATGACCAATGTTTGTGGATTCAATGACTGCAGCGATAACTCAGCATGCCACTCAATCAGCTCAACCGGGCTATCGCCACACACAACCCATTGTTGTTGCTGTTTCTCAACCCACAGATCTGACTGCTGGCAGATTTGCCAGCGCCCATTGTCCTGAACCAGGCTGTCGCTGCTGTTCATCAGCGAACGGCCTTTGAGCACATTGAGCGGATTAGTGTGGGCGACAAAATCTTTCACGTATTGCGTTTCCGGCGTCAGGACTATCTGTTCCGGCTTGCCATACTGAATCAACTTGCCGGATTCCATAATCGCAATACGTGAGCCGATTTTCAGCGCTTCATCCAGATCATGACTGACGAAGATGATGGTCTTATTGAGCTGCTTTTGCAGCAGCAGCAATTCATCCTGCAGCTGGCTGCGGATCAGGGGATCGAGAGCCGAGAAAGGTTCGTCCATTAACAGAATGTCGCTGTCCATGGCGAAGGCGCGCGCCAGACCGACCCGTTGCTGCATACCACCGGACAGCTCATGAGGCAGTTTGTTTTCCCATTCGGCCAGGCCGACCATGGCCAGTTTTTCCCGTGCCTGGGCACGGCGTTGCTGTTTGCCGATGCCTTGCATTTCCAGGCCAAATGCCACGTTATCCAGCACGCTCAGCCACGGCATGAGGGCAAATTTCTGAAATACCATTGAGACTTTGTTGGTGCGCAGATGGCGCAGCGTATCGGCGTCGCACTGCGCCAGGTCGATACTTTGTTCACCATCCTGGATTTTCAGAGCGCCGCGCGTGACCGGATTGAGGCCGTTAACCGCGCGCAGCAGGCTGGATTTACCTGAGCCGGACAGACCCATCAGCACGCAGATTTCACCTTGTTGCACATCGAGTGTCACATTATCAACGCCGACCACCAGACCGGTCTGGTCGATGATCTCCTGGCGGCTTTTGCCCTGATCGAGCAGTTCCAGAGCCGGTGCTGTGTTTTGGCCAAACACCACGTCGAGATTTTCAATACTGATCGCTGGCATGATTATGCCTCCTTGCTGTTAGGTGCTTTACACAGACGGTCGAGAATAATAGCGACCAGGACAATCGCCAGACCGGCTTCAAACCCTTGGGAAATATTGACCGTATTGAGGGCACGAATAACGGGTTTGCCCAGGCCATCTGCGCCGACCAAGGCGGCAATAACTACCATCGACAGTGACAACATAATGCATTGGGTAATGCCGGCCATGATGCTCGGCAGGGCGGCCGGTAGTTCCACTTTGAACAGCAGTTTCATCCGGCTGGCTCCGAAAGCTTTACCGGCCTCGATCAGTTCTTCCGGCACTTTAGTGACGCCAAGATAGGTGAGGCGGATTGGAGCGGCTATGGCGAAAATGATGGTGGAAATCAGTCCGGGCACAATGCCCAGTCCGAACAGAACCAGAGTCGGGATCAGATAAACGAATGTAGGTACCGTCTGCATCAGATCCAGAATCGGGCGCAGTACGGTATACAGCCATGGTCGGTGCGCAGCCATGATGCCAAGCGGAACGCCGAGCAGAACCGAAATCGTAGTGGCGGCAAAGACCAGTACAAAGGTTTCCAGCATCTCCTGCCAGTAGCCCAGGTTAAGGATCAGCAGCAGCGCGGCAATAATAAACACCACCAGGGAAAGGCTGCGGTGCAGCCACCAGGCCAGTGCTGCGGTGATAATGATAGGGACCGCTGGCGGGAACCATTTGAAGACATCGACTAACACCATGATGATGTTTTCCAGTACGAAAGAGATGGTATCGAATACGCCCGAAGCATGCAGAGTCAGCCAGTCCACACCGGCTTCCATCCAGTGGCCCAACGGAATTTTGTGATCGCTAATCATAGTGTGCAGTTCCTTATAGCGGGTGGCTTGTGCCACCCGGCGGGGTTATACGTCAGAGTTGAGATAATCAGTTACGGCTTTCTCCGCAGGCTTGCCATCACGCGTGGTGACATCTTTCAGCCACGGGGTCAGCACGTCAGGATGCTGACGCAACCAATCTTTGGCGGCTTGTTCCGGGCGCTGGCCCTGATTGAGGATGGCTTCCATCAGGCTGTTTTCCATCTCAAGACTGAACTGCAGATTACTGAGCAACTGGCCGACATTCGGGCACTGTTGGGTATAGTCATGGCGCACGTTGGTGTAGACGTTGGCACCGCCATAATTAGGGCCGAAGTAGTCATCACCGCCGCTGAGGTATTCCATCTCAACATTGCTGTTCATCGGGTGCGGCGCCCAGCCGAGGAAAGCTATCCATTGCTGGCGGCGTACCGCCCGTTTGACCTGCGAGACCATGCCGGCTTCGCTCGACTCCACCAGATCAAATTGCTTGAGGTCGAACGCATTGTTGTCAATCATTGACTGGATCAGGCGGTTACCATCGTTGCCCGGCTCGATGCCGTAGATGCGGTGTTTAAACTGATCGGCATGCTTGGCAAGATCGGCAAATGACTTAACCCCGGCGTCATACACGTACTTAGGTACGGCCAGGGTGTACTTGGCACCTTCGAGATTGGCACGGATGGTTTGTACGCTGCCGTTGTCACGGTACTTGGCAATATCGCCTTCCATGGTTGGCATCCAGTTACCGAGAAAGACATCGATGTCGCCGTTGGCCATGGAAGAATAGGTCACCGGTACCGACAACAGATCGGTCTTGGTCTGATAGCCCAGGCCGTGCAGCAGCTCAGTGGTCACGGCTGTCGTTGAGGTGATATCGGTCCAGCCGACATCGGCAAAACGAACGGTGTCGCAGCTGTTGGCATAGGCGTTGATTGACAGCAGTGTGGCTGCTGAGAAGGTCATGACTTTACGCATTGAACTGTCCTTATTTTATCATTAATTCCACACCGGACTGCGTGTCTAGCGCACGCTGCGGTGGTGTTTCTCTTTGTTGGGTCTGCCAGTGCGCAGCGATCCACACCGGCTCTGGTTCGGCAGGAAGCGGCGCAGTCCCGAGTAGCATGTCGGCAGCGCGCTCGGCGACCATAATGGTTGGCGCATTGAGGTTACCGTTAGGAATGGTCGGGAACACGGAGGAGTCGACCACCCGCAAGCCGGCAATGCCGCGTACCCGGCACGCTTCATCCAGCACCGCCATTGCATCATCGGCTGCCCCCATTTTGCAGCTGCATGACGGGTGGTAAGCACTCTCGACATTCTGTTTTACCCAGGCATCGATTTCGGCATCAGTGCTGATGGTGTTGCCTGGCTGGATTTCAGCGCCGCGATACTCATCCAGCGCTTGCTGGGCGAGGATTTCACGCGTGAGGCGGATACAGTCACGCCAGTCCTGGATATCTTGCTGTTCAGACAGATAACGGAACAGAATGGCCGGTTTATCGGCCGGATCGGCGGAGCGAATCCACACCCGGCCGCGACTGAGTGGCTTATTCGGGCCGACATGGACCTGAAAGCCGTGACCGTCGAAGGCGGTGCGACCGTCATACCGCATGGCGGCTGGTAAAAAGTGGTATTGCAGATTGGGCCATTTCAGTCCGGCCCGCGAGCGGATAAAGGCGCATGACTCGAAATGATTGGTGGCACCCAGGCCTTGCCTGGTCAGCAGCCACTGCGCCCCGATCATGCCTTTACTGACCAGGCCCAGTTTGCTGTTAAGGGTGATCGGCTGCTGACAGCGATACTGGAAATAGATTTCCAGGTGATCCTGCAGGTTTTCACCCACTCCGGGTAATTCATGTTCCACTTTGACACCGGCATTTTCCAGTACGTCACGCGGGCCGATACCAGACAGCTGCAACAGCTGTGGTGAGCCGATGGAGCCAGCGCACGACACGACTTCCTGTGTTGCTGTGGCGGTTTCAATCCGGCCATTACGTTCAAACTCGACTCCGACCGCACATTTGTTTTTCAGCAGGATTTTACGCGTCAGTACTCCTTTGAGCAGAGTCAGGTTAGGACGCTTGAGCGCACGGCGCAGATAGGCGTTGGAGGTTGAGGCGCGTACGCCGTTATCCACCGTCATATGCATGGCGCCAAAGCCTTCCTGCTGGTAGCCGTTGTAATCTTTGGTGTACGGATAACCGGCTTGCTGCCCGGCATCGATGAAAGCCTGGTAGAGCGGGTTGAGTTCCATATCGTTGCCGTTACAGGTCGCCAGCGGGCCGTCACCGCCGCGGTACTCATCAGCGCCGCCGCTCCAGGTTTCTGCCTTCTTAAAATAAGGCAGGCAGGAGGCGTAATCCCAACCGGTCGCTCCCTGCTGTTGCCATTCATCAAAGTCACAGGCGTGACCACGGACATACACCATGCCGTTGATCGATGAACTGCCACCCAGCACTTTTCCGCGCGGGCAGTGCAGGGTCCGTCCGTCCAGACCAGGTTCGGGCAGGGATTCAAACTGCCAGGCATATTTGGCACTGTTCATCGGGTATGAGAGTGCTGTCGGCATCTGGATGAAGACACTTTTGTCGCCTCCGCCGGCCTCAAGCAGCAATACGGAATGTTCCCCGCTGGCGCTGAGGCGATCGGCCAGTACGCAGCCTGCCGACCCGGCGCCGATAATGATGTAATCAAATGTCTGGGTCATAACTGCTCCTCAGGCGTACGGGCCGGCAAAATCGTCCAGTTCAATCAGGACGCTTTTGGTCTGGGTGTAGTGGCTCAGGGTTTCCATACCGTTCTCGCGTCCGACACCGGACTGTTTGTAACCGCCGACCGGCATGGGGGCCGGAGAGTCACCCCAGGTGTTAACCCAGCAGATACCGGCTTGCAGCTGGTGGATCACGCGGTGCGCGCGTGACAGGTTCTGGGTGAATACGCCGGCGGCCAGGCCATAGTGGGTGTGATTGGCGCGGCGGATCACTTCCTGTTCATCACTGAACTTGAGTACCGCCATCACAGGGCCAAAGATTTCCTGCTGCACGAACGCCATATCGTCGCTGCAGTCGGTAAACACAGTGGGAGCGACGAAGTTACCATTGGCCAGACCGTTATCGGTGACCTGATAGCCGCCGGTCAGCAAGGTGGCGCCGCTGGTTTTGGCGCTTTGGATTGCGTCCAGAACCTTGTGCATATGATCGCGCGAGATCAATGCACCGATTTGAGTGCGCGGATCCTGCGGATCGCCGACGATCAGTTTTTCGCTGCGGATTTTGAGCTGATCAATGAAATCGTCGTACAGACTTTCATGGACAAAAACCCGGGTTCCGTTAGTACACACTTCGCCCTGAGTGTAGAAGTTTGCAACCATGGCCGCTGATACTGCCTGGTCGAGCTTGGCATCTTCGAACACCAGCAGTGGCGATTTACCACCCAGCTCCATGGTGACCGATTTGAGGCTGCGCGCACTGTCTGCCATGACCGCCTTACCTGTACCGGTTTCACCGGTAAAGGACACCTTGGCGATCGCCGGGTGGGCGGTCAGCATCTGGCCGACACGACCGTCCCCCTGAACGACGTTAAATACCCCGTCCGGCAGGCCAGCTTCGCTGAAAATCTGTGCCAGCTTCAGCGCTGTCAGCGGTGTTTCTTCCGAAGGCTTGAAGATCATCGCATTGCCTGCTGCCAGCGCAGGGGCCGCTTTCCACATTGCAATTTGAATCGGGTAGTTCCAGGCACCGATACCGGCACAGATACCGAGTGGCTCTTTGCGGGTGTAAAAAAACTGATTGGCGCTGAGTGGTTGCTGTTCACCCTGCAGAGCGGGTGCCAGACCCGCAAAATATTCAATCACATCGGCACCAGTGGCGATGTCGACACAGTCTGCTTCCTGAATCGGCTTACCGGTATCGAGCACTTCCAGTTGCGCCAGTTCATCGTTACGCTCGCGCAGTATACGCACTGCGTTGAGCAGGATTCGGCTGCGTTCCACCGCGCTCATCGCCGACCAGACAGCAAATCCGGCCTGGGCGGATTCGATTGCCTGTTGCACGTCCTGCTCGCTGGCGAGTCCCAAAACAGCCAGTGGCTGACCCGTTGCCGGGTTATATGAGGTAAAGGTTTCCCCGGACGACGCGCGTTGCAGCGAGCCGCCTATATAAAGTGATGCTTGTTCCATGTGAAGACCTTGTGGTTAAAGACCTAACTTGTCATCGGTGCGTATTGCGCCAGTTGTATGTCTAGGTAATCGTTAATTAACAGTCGGGCTTGCTCGGCATTGATCCCGGCAGGGTTCAGTGCGCCGCGCAGCCAGATTCCATCAATCAGAGCGGCGATGCCGTGGGCCACCTGGTTAGCGCGGTGGCGGGGCAGAAGAGAATTCAATTCAATTTTAAGATGTGAGAGCAGACGCTTTTCGTTGACACGTTGTAAACGATGTAATTGTTCGTCATGCATCGAATAGGTCCAGAAGGCGAGCCAGGTTTTCACGACCTGACTTTCGGCCTGAAAGCCTAAGAAGTTGGCATTGACGATGGCATTGATACGCGCCTGATGATCATTTTTCGGCAGTTTGGCCAGTGCCTGAGTTACGGTAATCGAATGTTGGCGCAATATGGCGCGCATGGTTTCTTCCAGCAGGCCATGTTTGCCACCAAAGTAGTGATTGATGATCCCGGTTGAGACGCCGGCCTCGCGGCTGATCAGTGCGATGCTGGCCGCATGTAATCCCACTCGCTCGATGACTGCCATCGTGGCCTGAACCAACTGTGGCTTGCGTATGTCTGGCATTCCTACCTTGGGCATCTGCACTCCTTATCATTTTTAATTGAACGATTAGTTAAATATAACTTAGCCAAAAAATAATTAGATCTCAAATCAAATTGTTGAGTATTTAGTGTTCTATATGGTGTGGGTTTATATTTTATTTAAATAAAAACAATTGCTTAACTAGTAAATATTTTTTTGATTCGAGGTGGAAAGTTTTGAATCGTATACAAGTGACAAAAAGTGACAGGCAAAAAAATCCCCGAGCGGCAAGGCTCAGGGATGAACAGTCGGATGGGACGGGTTATGGATGCTGCAGTGGCTGGGTGGCCTGTTGCAGCCAGGCTTTCACCTCTCCGTCGACTAACGGACTGACTTCCTGCCACACCGTTTGATGATAGTGGTTGAGCCATGTCAGCTCAGGCTTGGTCAGCATGTTGATGTTAATCGCGCGCACATCGATCGGGCAGCGGGTCAGCGACTGAAAACCGAGGACGGAAAAATCACCCTGAGTGGCAAATTCGCTGACCAGCTCGAGGTTTTCTATCCGGATACCAAAACCGTCAGCTCGGTAGTAACCCGGCTCGTTCGACACCACCATACCGGGGCGCAGTGCGACCGGGTTATGGACTTTGCTGATGCGCTGTGGCCCCTCGTGGACACTGAGGAAATGGCCGACACCGTGGCCGGTGCCGTGATCATAATCGTAACCGTGCGCCCACAGGTGCTGACGCGCCAGCGCATCGAGCTGGTGGCCGCAGGTCCCTTGCGGGAAGCGTGCTGTCGCCAGAGCAATGTGGCCTTTCAGGACTAGGGTGAACTGCTGTTTCATCTCGTCACTGACTTCGCCGATGGCGATGGTACGGGTGATGTCTGTGGTGCCGTCACTGTACTGGCCGCCTGAATCGACCAGATAGAGGCTGTTCATGCTCAGCTGACCCGGCTGTGGCTGGTTGATGTGATTGTAGTGACACATGGCGGCATTACTGCCAGCCGCGGAGATGGTATCAAAACTCAAATCGGCCAGGCTCGGATCGAGTTCGCGCAAGGCTTGCAGTTTATCGGCCAGTGCCGCTTCATCATGCAGACGTCCGGCGGCGACTTCGCTGTCGAGCCAGGCGAGAAATTTCGCCATCGCCGCGCCATCCCGGATATGGCACGCTTTCATACCGGCCACTTCCGTGGCGTTCTTGGCCGCTTTAGGCAGCAGACAAGGGTCGGCGTCACTGACTAGCTCAGCACCCGCGTTTTGCAGGGTGAGGGTAAACCAGGCATTGCTGGTGGCGGGATCCACCAACACGCGGCGTCCGCTCAGGGCTGCGAGCTGCTCGGGCAGAGCTTCAGGTGGATGGACACGAACCCCCGGACCGACGTGTTCGGCAAAACCTTGTGCCAGACGAGCCGGGTCGAGGAAGAAATCAACGCTGGCATCAGCATGGATGATGGCGTGTGACAGCAGAACCGGCAGGCGGGACACGTCCAGGCCACGAATATTCAGCAACCAGCAGATGGAATCAAGTTCGGTTAAAATGGCGCTATCTACAGTCTTTTTGCGCAGAATTTCGGCGATTGTGTGGCGTTTTTCGCTGCTGGATGTGCCGACCAGTTCGTTGCCCATCAGGCGCATCGCAGAGACCAGAGGCTGCGGACGGTCATGCCACAGCTGATCAATCGCGTTGTGGTCATTGGCAATAAGCTGCAGTTCGCTGCCCAGTGTGGTTTGTGCCGCTGTCAGCCAGCTGGCGCGGTGCATACGCGGGTCATAACCGATTTTACTGCCTGTCGGCAGGCTCTGTTTCAGCCAGGCCAGGTAGGGCTCTTCAATCAGGTGACGGTATTCAAACCACTGCGCCGGAACCTGTTTGCGTACCTGAACGGTGTAGCGGCCATCGACGAAAATCGCCGCTTTGTCCCGGGTGATCACGGCGGCACCTGCCGAGCCGGTAAAACCGGTCAGCCAGTGCAGGCGTTCATTGTGGGCCGGCACATATTCGCCGAGGTATTCATCTTCGTGAGGGACGATCAGAGCGTCCAGACCCTGCTGGGTCAGCCAGTCACGCAGGGCGGTGACGCGTTGGGAAATAGAATCGGGCATCTGTGATTATCCTTATTAACATCCTTACTTATGGTGCATGGATTGCACGTCCGGGACGGAGCGAAATAAGCTACTCCTTTTATTATGGCTGTGCAAATGTACGCCATGCGGGGTGTTGAATGATTTATCAGCCGGGTGACTGACTTTTCTAGCGCTTTACTGACTTTGGCGCAGGTGCAACGTTTTGCTGTAAATGATCTGGCGCAGCCAGCTCAGCGCCGGGTCGTTATCACGGTCGCGGTGCCAGAATAAAGTATACGCCATCGGCGGGAATTCGAGCGGCAGGGGCAGTACGGCCAGCCCCATCTGCTGTGCCACCAACTGGGTAAAATGGCTTGGCGCAGTGAAGACAAAGTCGGTGTAGGTGCACAGACTGGCGGCGCTGTTAAAGTCCGGCACAGTTATGGCAATGTCACGTTCCAGCCCCTGATCGGCGAGGCGGTAGTCGAGCAGCCAGCGATCATTGCCGTCACAGCGCACCTGAACATGACGCAGCGCCAGATATTGCTGCAGATTCCACGGCTGCTGCAGCACCGGATGGTCACGGCGTACCACACACATCTGGCTGTCGCGATAAATTTCCTGCTCGCAGATATCGCTCGGCGGCAACATGGTCAGACGGGCATCATTAATATCGATGTCTTTGCCGGTCAGGCCCAAATCCAGCTCACCCAGTTGCAGTTTTTTAAAGGTCTGCTCGCTCCAGGTGTGAGTACTGATGTTGATGTTCGGTCCCTGATTGAAAATGGCCGGTAAAAAGTGGGGCAGAATCAGTGAGTAGACACTCTCTACGGCGGCAATGTGAAAGCGGTATTCGCTCGATTTAGGGCAGAACTGCTCCGGCTGGGTGATCAGTTCGAGCTGATTAACCAGAATATCCAGCTTGGGCTGCAGAAACACCACTTTTGGTGTCGGTTTGAGACCGTGTGAGGTGCGTACGAAAAGAGGGTCGTTGAACTGCTCGCGCAGTTTAGCCAGTGATTTGCTGACCGCTGACTGGCTCAGGCATAACCGATGGGCAGCTCGGGTGACATTGAGTTCTTCACTGAGCACTTTCAGGCACACCAGCAGGTTGAGATCGATGCGGGCTAGCTTTTCAATCTTCATCTGATTTTCCTAAATGGAATAATAGGGATGATTATAAGCCATTTTTACTCATATCATGCCTGGTTTATAGTCCACGGCGAGATCTTAATCACTGAAGTTGGAGTAAACGTGAGCGTGACGCAATCTGTTGGTCCCGGCAAACTACAAATGGTGCTGCTGACCCTGCTGGTTCTTTTCAGCCCTTTGGCCATTGATATTTATCTGCCCGCCTTGCCGCAGATTTCGCAGACGTTTCACGTGGAACACGCTCTGGCCCAGGATACGATCACCTGGTTTCTGTTTGCTATGGGAATCGGCCAGTTGTTTGCCGGACCGTTAGCAGACAAACTCGGTCGTCGAACTGTTGCATTAGGAGGGATAGGTATCTACGCGTTGAGCGCTTTATTGGCGTGGAGTGCTCAAAACATCGAGTGGATGCTGACTGCCCGTCTGCTACAAGGCTTAGGTGCATGTGCAACATCGGTAGCAGCCTTTGCAACAGTTCGCGATATTTTCGGTCCGCATCGCAGCGGTAAAATGATCAGCTACCTCAACGGGGCGATCTGCTTTATTCCGGCCCTGGCACCGATTCTCGGCAGCTGGCTGACCCAGCAGTTTGGCTGGCGCAGTAATTTCAGCTTTATGGCTGCTTTTGCGGTTGTGGTCGGACTGCTGATGCTGGTCACCATGCGCGAAACCAACCCGACTACCGACAAACAGGCGGTGTTTAAACTGAGCCGCTACTGGTCGGTGATTAAAACCCCGTCTTTCCTGTTTCATGCCAGCTTGTGTCTGTTAGCAATGGCCGTCATTCTGGCGTATGTCACCTCTGCTCCTGTGGTGCTGATGACCAACCTGGGGCTAGATATGAACCAGTTCACCTTCTGGTTCGGCATCAACGCGGTCATCAATATTATCGCTTGTCTGACGGCGCCGCGCATTATGGACCGCTTTGGTACTCATACAACGCTGGTGATGGGCATTACGGCTCTGCTGGTGGCCGGTGTGAGCATGTTGCTGTTGGCTCAGGTGGCGACTCCATTCGCGTTCATGCTGCCAATTTTTATCTCTTCGATGGGGTTTGCCTGGGTGCTGGGGGCGGCGGCCGGTAAAGCACTGGCGCCGTTTGGTGATAAGGCCGGTACCGCGGCCGCTTTGTTAGGTTTGTTCCAAATGAGTGGCTCAGGTCTGGTGGTCGGTCTGTTGCAGCGGTTAGACTTGCAGCCGCAGATGCTGATTGGATTACATATGTGGCTGATCGCGCCAGCGTTGTTGGTTCTGTTTTCGAAAGCCGGGCGCGCCTGGCATCAGTGGGCACTGGACTCTTAGCTTCAGTTGCAGTGTTCGCCTGGGTAAATTCACCCTAAGGGCTATTTTCTAAACGACACAACGCGTGTATATTGTAGTTTCTTTCGTTCTTTAGAATAACTCTTTGGAATCTCTATACGATGTCTATGACGACCTACGAAATGGCTCGCATCTGGGAGCAGCTTGATGATTCACCAGAAAAAGTCATGTTTGGTAAATTGCTTGCGGAGTTGGGCAATCAAAGTAGCGAGCGCATTCGCAGCGCCGCGAAGCAAGTTCCGCTACCGGTACTGCGTGATCTGGTTTACCAGTTTCAGCAAGTGATCGATTCGCGCAAGCATGAACAGGTTGATCTGCTGGCAAAAGAGCTGGCTAAACAGGGCATCTCCGCTGACGAGTTGCTCAGCTACCTGAACAAGTAAGCGCTCTCGGGACTCTGCGGGTCCGCAATAGCGCTGAAATGATAAGCCCGGGCATTGCTCCGGGCTTTTTGCATTCTCGCTACCCACTGGCATTCTCGCTGGCAACTGGCATGCTAGCTGAGCAGTGGCATTGTGGCGGGTAGGTCTTGCCTGGCGTACATCCTGCCAGTGTATGTGGTTGGTTTTGCTGCTTCAGGGATTGACGTTGCGGTTGATCGGGTTCTGCAGTGAAATCAGAGTTTCGGTTGACTGCACTTCGTCAATCGCCTGCAGTTTATCGATCAGGACATACTGCAGCTCTTCAATCGATCGGCACATCAGTTTGACGAAAATATTGTACGCCCCGGTGGTGTAATAGGCTTCGACCACTTCATCCAGTGCATTGAGCTTGGCCAGCGCCGAGTGGTAATCGCGCGCGGCATTCAGGTTGATACCAATAAAGCAGCATACGTCGTAACCGAGCTTTTTGGTGTTGACCACCACTTCGGTGCCCTGAATGATGTCGGCGGCTTTCATCTTTTCTATCCGTACATGGATAGTGGCCGGACTGACATTAAATTGTTTCGCCATCTCCGCGTAGGGAGTGCGTGCGTCATCCATCAAAATCTTCAGAATCGCACGATCCAATTCATCCAGTTTGGTTGATGCTAGTTGCATATAAAATCCTGGCGGTTGTTCAACGGTTGAGTGTTACCCTGGCTGAGGAGAGCAGATATCATCCTGAGTGATATCATTAATTGCTGATTGTGCCAAGTGGTGTCGCGGCCTGAGATGTTTTTTCGCGCTCTGTCCGGCACTTCCGGGCCCTGCAGAACCTTTAGCCGCGCCGGACAAAATCGGCTAAACTGGCGCCCAATCTAACTTTCTCTTTGCTGGAGTAACACCTTGCAGCTACAACTGATTTGTGAAGCCCCGCACCGTGCCCTGCAATTGCAGCATATCGCGCAGCGCTGGCAGTTGACCCACGATGCCAGCAGTGCGTTTGCGCTGGTTCTGACCGAAGAGCGTCTTGAACTGCGTAAAACTGATGAAGCGAAACTGGGCGCGATTTACGTCGACTGGGTGAGTGGTGCGGTGGCGCACCGGCGTAAATTCGGCGGTGGTAAAGGGCAGGCGATTGCCAAAGCGGCCGGGCTGAACAAAGGCGTAACTCCGACAGTGCTGGATGGAACCGCCGGGTTAGGCCGCGATGCCTTTGTGTTGGCCTCGCTGGGCTGTAAGGTGCAGATGGTGGAGCGTCATCCGGTGGTGGCGGCGCTGCTCGATGATGGTCTGGCCCGCGCCCGAGAGGATGCGGAGATCGGTCCTTGGGTCTCAGAGCGGGTCAGTCTGCTGCATGCTTCCAGCCATGACGCGCTCGATAAACTGGCTGATGATGCCAGCTTCCAGCGTCCGGATGTGGTCTATCTTGACCCTATGTATCCCCATCCGGAGAACAAGAAAAAATCGGCTCTGGTCAAGAAAGAGATGCGTGTGTTCCAGTCTCTGGTGGGCGCCGACCATGATGCCGATGGCTTGCTGGCACCGGCGTTGCAATTGGCGACTAAGCGGGTGGTGGTCAAGCGCCCGGATTATGCCGATTGGCTGGCCGGGCAGAAACCGAGTATGGCGATTGAAACCAAGAAAAACCGCTTTGATGTGTACGTCCTGGCGGCGATGGGCGAGTGAGCGGATGAGTCTGTTGGCTTGCGGTCTGTAGTCTCTCGCTACCCTGGCCTTGCTCAGTCTTGATTCACCCGCGGCAGTGATTAGCATTCTTCACAATCAGAGCTTGCGTTTGGTCGCGCCCGGCGTTATATCTAACTAAGAATTATTCTTATTCTTACCGGAGCGTCACCTTATGGCCACACGTCTGTGCAAATTAAATCGTCGCGATATTGCCGCCTCGCTGGATGACATTCAGGCGATGGTGGCACAGCCTAGTTACATGTGCCGTTCTTGTGCCCGTTCCTGTGCGGATAAGTCGGCGTTGTGCAAACCCCAGGCGCTGGCCAAGCAGCACACTCAGCAGAAGTCACTGCTGCCGGTGGTTAATGTCGACAGTAAACCAGCCAAAGCGGCCAATAAGGCGGCGTTAAAGCTGGCGAAGAAGACGCTCAAAAAGCAGAAAAAATATCAAAAGAAGCTGGAAAAAGTGCTTAAAAAGCAGCGTAAACTGATGCGCAAGCAGCAGGCATTGCAGTCTAAATTCAGTGTACTGCAGGGGGCGGGATCCGATCTGAACGTCACTCCGGTGCTCGATACAGGTTTCAGTGCGCAGATGCATTAATTGTCAGTCTCACAACCAATAAAAAGGCCCACTACCTCGGCAGTGGGCCTTTTTGTTGCTCCCGGCCAGCGAGTCATGGGCGGACACGTTGGGCATGCAGCAAAGCTGCGCCTTAACGGCTGGCGCGCTGGTAGCTGAGTTCGGCGCGACGTTTGACCCAGGTTTCATTGACCCACAGCGACAGCAGAATGATGGCACCGCCAATCAACAGACGCGGCAGATCGACATCCCGGTTCCAGATCAGAATATTGACCAACAGGCCGGCTGGCACCAGGGCATTGTTCATAATTGCCAGCGCGCCGGCATTGACCAGACAGGCGCCGCGGTTCCAGGCAAAATAACCGAAACCGGAAGCAATCACGCCAAGGTAAAGCAGGATGCCCCACTGCAGATGGGTGGTCGGCAGTCGTTCCGGATTACCGAGCAGCAGGAAGGCCACACTGGCGACCACTAACGCGCCGAGGTAGAAGTAACCGAAAATGGTGCGTTGTGGCAGCTCTACCTGTTCTTTTTCCATCACATATTTGTACAGCACCTGACCGATGGCAAAGCAGATGTTCGAGCCCTGAACCACCATGAAGCCGAGGAAAAAGTTTTCATTCACACCGGCAAATTTGATCACTGCCGCGCCGGCCACCGCAATCGCAGCCGTCACCAGATACCAGGGTGAAAAGCGCCCTTTGAGCAAATCATAAATCAGGGTGACATAAATCGGTGTGAAAACGGTAAACAGCAGCACTTCCGGTACCGAAAGCAGCTCGAATGACGGGTAGTAGAAGCAGTACATCAGACCGAGCTGAAAACCACCGGCTGCCATCAGTTTCAGTGCCAGTTTGCCCGGCACCTGCTTGAATTTGAGGAAAGGTAGAAAGACGACACTGGCCAGTGCAATCCGGATCCAGACCGAAAACCAAGCATCGACCTGACCAGCCAGATAGACGCCAATCAGGCTGAACGAAAAGGCCCAAAGAAGGGTCACTGCAGACAAATAAATCATGATTAAAACGTTTCAATCGAAAAAGTGCCTGCAGTGTAACTGAGTTTTAAATCAGCGTCAGTCTTTGAGTGGCACTACCAGCAGGTCGACAGGTGAGCAATTAATAAGCTGACGGGTCGAGGAGAGCAGTTTACTCCAGAAATCCTGATGATGGCCGCACACCACCAGGTCAATCTGGAACTCTTTGATGGTATCGCACAGTTCGTTGTTGAGGTCACCGCTGCCGACCAGGGTATGTTTGATCGGGAAATTAGCGTACTGAGCCAGTTCCTGCAGTTGCTTTTGCGATGTTTCCATCGAGTGATGCTGGGTTTCCGCCAGATTGATGTCAATCAGGCCGGTGTAAAGTTCGGCGTAATTGACGTCGATATGAACAAAAGAGATCTCAGCATTGAGAGGCGTGGCCAGTGCAACCGCTTTGTCGATCAGGTGTTTGCTGTCTTCTGAAAGATCGATAGCAACTAAAATGTGTTGATAGCTCATAATGCTCGCTCCTAGTCAGTAATCCACTACAGATTAGCACCTCGGCGCGAAATTTTTTGCCATCCGGATCAAATATCCTTCGCCATTGGTGCAGGTCGCCTCACAATAGCGATTGAACATGTTATAGTCAGCTCAGTGATTTATAACGTATTAGGAGCGTCCGATGCTATCGCAAGCCATGGTTGAACAACTCAATGATCAAATTAATCTCGAATTTTTTTCATCCAATCTATACTTACAAATGAGTGCTTGGTGTGAGGACAAAGGATTTGATGGTGCGGCTGAATTTTTACGCGTCCACGCCGTAGAAGAGATGCAGCACATGCAACGTCTGTTCACTTACGTAAGTGAAACCGGTGCAATGCCTATCCTGGGTGCGATCGCAGCGCCAAAACACGATTTCGCGAGTCTGGGTGATGTATTCCGCGAAACTCTGGAACATGAGCTAATGATTACACAGAAAATCAATAAACTGGCACATGTGGCGTTCACATCTCAAGATTACTCAACGTTTAACTTCCTTCAGTGGTACGTGGCGGAACAGCACGAGGAAGAGAAGTTGTTTAAAGGGATTGTAGATAAGCTGGATCTGGTTGGTGAAGACGGTAAGGCATTGTTCTTCATCGATAAAGACTTGGCAGCATTGGCAAAAGCAGGCTCATCTTCGGTAATGGATGCCCCCGCTGGGTAATCATCTCAGCAAAAAGACCAATTGAAGCGATCGTCTTTTTCTCTGGGCATACTTACTCGAGGTGTAGGGAGGAAAAGATGATCAGTGGAGATATTCTTCTATTAGCGCTCATGATAGTAACCGGAGTCAACCTGTTACGTTATCTGACCGCGTTACGCTCACTCATTTATATCATGCGCGAAGCTCATCCGTTGCTTTATCAGCAAGTGGATGGCGGTGGTTTCTTTACCACCCATGGTAATGTGACCAAACAGGTGCGTTTGTACCATTATCTGAAAAGTAAAGAGTATCACCATCACCACGATCCGGTTTTTACCGGCAAATGTGATCGGGTGCGTGAGCTGTTTATCCTCTCTACCACCTTAGTGGTCGTGACGACAGTCGCTTCATTTATGCTGTAACACGGTCAATTGGCAAGCGGGGTTTTTGCCGTTAGAATACCGCCCCGAGTGAGTAAGGATGTGCGCTGCACATCCTTTTTTATTGCAGTTGAGTGTGGAAATTATGAGTGAAAAAGTCGATGTGGTGGTCATTGGAGCCGGTGCTGCCGGGCTGATGTGTGCGGCCGAAGCCGGTAAACGGGGCCGTCGGGTGCTGGTCATCGATCACGCCAAAAAACCGGGGCGCAAAATCCTCATCTCTGGTGGCGGACGCTGTAATTTCACCAACTACGATGTCTCGGCGGCCAATTACCTGTGCCGCAACCCGCATTTTGTTAAATCGGCGCTGTCGCAGTACACCAATTGGGATTTTATCGCCATGGTGAGCAAGTACGGGATCGACTTTGAAGAGCGCGATCACGGGCAGCTGTTCTGCCTCGATTCCGCCAAAGATATTGTCAATATGCTGCTGGCTGAATGTGACCAGCCGACCATCAGCCAGCGCTATCAGGTTGAAACGCTTGACATCGCCAAGACCGAGAGCGGCTTTAGCCTGCATACTTCGGCGGGTGACATTGAGTGTGAGTCACTGGTGGTGGCGAGTGGTGGTTTATCGATGCCGAAACTGGGTGCAACGCCGTTTGGCTACAAGGTGGCTGAGCAGTTTGGTTTGGCAGTACACACGACCACGGCCGGCCTGGTGCCGTTTACCCTGCATGTCGAAGATAAAGAGGCGTTGGCCGAGCTATCGGGTATTGCGGTACCGGCAGAAATCCGCGCCGAATGTGGTCAGGTGTTTAAAGAAGCGCTGCTGTTTACCCACCGGGGTCTGTCGGGACCGGCAGTACTGCAGATCTCCTCGTACTGGAAGCCGGGCCAGGCAGTCACCATTAATCTGGTGCCGGACGTGGATGTGGAAGAGTTGCTGACCCGCTCGCGTGACAAGCATCCCAACCAGAGTCTGAAAAATACCCTGGCACGGGTGCTGCCAAAACGGCTGGTGGAAGTGCTGATTGAGCGTAAATGGCTGAGCGACAAACCGCTAAAACAGTTTAATTCCAAAGAACTGGCACAGATCACCACCACACTTGAGCAGTGGCGTATCGTGCCGAACGGCACGGAAGGTTACCGCACCGCAGAAGTGACCCTGGGCGGGGTCGATACCGATGCGATTTCCTCCAAAACCATGCAATGCAACAGCGTGCCCGGGCTCTATTTTGTCGGCGAAGTGATGGATGTCACCGGCTGGCTGGGCGGCTACAACTTCCAGTGGGCCTGGTCGAGCGGTTACGTCGCCGGACAATGGGTGTAACGGGCCTGAGACAAGAGTCACGGCCAGAAAAGACAGCCGCTTGGTATGCGCCGCCGGGATGGGTCCTCTCCGGCGGCTTTGTTTTTATCCGCCGCTGAGCGCAGCGCTGCTGAGGTGACGGCGCCGCTCGCTCATTACCAGCAGCAGACGTTGCAGGGCAATAAAGCTGAACAGCAGAATCCCGACAATGATTTTGGTCCACCACGAGCTTAAGGTGCCATCAAAGGTAATGTAGGTCTGAATCAGGCCCTGAATTAACACGCCAAACAGCGAACCAAACACCGTGCCCACGCCGCCTGACAGCAGCGTGCCGCCAATCACCACGGCGGCAATCGCATCCAGTTCGACACCGACCGCCGCCAGCGGGTAACCCGCTGAGGTATAGATGGAAAACACTATTCCGGCGCAGGTGGCGAGAAAGGTCGACAGCATATAAATACCGACGGTTGTGCGTCTGACCGGCACCCCCATCAGGGCGGCAGACGCTGCATTACCGCCGACGGCATAGACGTTATTGCCAAAGCGGGTGCGGTGCGCCAGCAGGATACCGGCGACTACGATCACCAGCATCACCACCGCCATCAGACTAAGCCGGCCGCCGCCGGCAATATGCCAGGCACTGCGTGATAACTCGCGGTACACCGGGTGCTCAATCGGCAGCGACTGCTCAGAAATCAGGAAACTGACCCCGCGCAGGAAAAACATCCCGGCCAGAGTAACAATAAAAGCCGGGATCTTGAGAGCGTCGATCACCCAGCCCATCAGGCCGCCAAACAGCGCGCCCAGCACCAGCACCAGCCCCATGGCCAGATACGGATGCAGGCCCCAGTCTCCGATCACAGTGGCGAGAAATACCCCGCTGAAGGCTACCACCGAGCCGACCGACAAATCGATACCGCCGGATAAGATCACAAATGTCATACCTACGGCGAGAATGCCGAGAAAGGCATTGTCAGTCAGAATGTTACAGATGACCCGGGTGGACAGAAAGGCCGGAAATTCCACCATGCAGTACAGGTAACCGAGCAGAAACACACCAATGGTGATTAACAGCGGAAAATGACGTTGCATCATGATGATTTCCTCTTTAGCAGCTGCAGCACCGCCGGTGATTGCAGTATCAGCACGGTGAGTACCACCATGGCTTTGACAATGTGATTCCATTGCGGCTGATAACCGGACAGCAGAATTCCGGTGTTAATACTCTGGATAATGAAGGCGCCAACCAGGGTCAGCAGCAGGTTGAAACGTCCGCCCATCAGCGCGGTGCCGCCAATCACTACCGCCAGAATGGCATCCATTTCCAGCCACAGACCGGCGTTATTGGCGTCCGCGCCGCGAATATCCGCTGCGACGATAATGCCGGCCACGGCAGCCATGACTCCGCTCAGCATATAGACAGACATCACGATCGCCGGAGTATGGATACCGGCGTTTTTGGCGGCACGGATATTGATACCTACCGATTCGATAAACAGACCGAGCGCGGTTTTTTTGGTCAGAGCCCACAATGCCAGGGTACTCAGTAGCAGCAGTATAATTGGCGTTGGCAGATAGAGCAGCGAGCCGCTGCCAAACCAGGCCAGGCTGGTATTACTGAAGGTGACAATCTGGCCTTCGGTGATGAGCTGGGCCACGCCGCGCCCGGCTACCATCAGGATCAGGGTAGCGACGATTGGTTGGATTTTGCAGATCGCGACCAGAAAGCCGTTCCACAATCCGCATGCAACACCGGACAGCAGGGCGCAGAGTAGAATGGTGCCCGGTGCATAGCCCTGCTGTGCCATGCTGGCCAGCACAGCGCCGCTGATCGCCATCACCGCACCGACCGAGAGATCAATCCCGCCGGTGGCGATGACCAGGGTCATGCCCAGTGCCAGCAGGGCGACCGGCGCACCGCGATTAAAAATATCGATCACGCTGCCAAACAGGCGGCCATCCTGAATATGAATGGAGAAAAAGTTATCGGCGATCAGGGCATTGATAACAAACAGCAGAACCAGCGCTGCCAATTGCGGTGTGCCTTTGGGCAGCGAGCCGGAGCGGTGGCGCTGCTTGCCCAGCGCCGGGGTATTGAGAATGGTCATAACGTCTTCCTTACAGCGCGATAGCTTGCATGATGGCCGGTACAGAGAGATCCGCGGTGGGGATTTCCGCCACCTGACGCCGGTCTTTCAGCACCAGCACCCGATCGGCATAACCGACCAGCTCTTCCAGCTCGGAAGAGATCACCAGCAGGGCGAGGCCGTTGGCACACAGGCTCTCAATCAGACGGATGATTTCGGCGTGGGCACCGACATCGATGCCGCGGGTCGGCTCATCCAGGATCAGAAACCTGGGTTTGGTCAGCAGCCAGCGTGCCAGCAGCACTTTTTGCTGGTTGCCGCCGGAGAGAAACTCAATCGGTTGCTCAATATCCGGGGTTTTAATCTCCAGCTGGCGCACAAAACGCTGTGCGATAGCGTCCTGCTCTTTGCGCGGCACCGGCTTGAACCAGCCACGCTGCGCCTGCAGGGCGAGAATAATGTTTTCCCGCACGGAAGCGGCACCTATGATGCCATCGGTTTTGCGATCCTCCGGACAGTAGCCAAAACCGAGTTGCGCGGCGTGGCGGGCAGAGCGGATGGCAACCGGCTGGCCTTTCAGACGACATTCGCCACTGTCGCTGCGCTCGATACCGAAAATAACCTGCGCCGTTTCAGTGCGGCCTGAGCCGAGCAAGCCGGCCAGGCCGACGATTTCACCGGCATGCACTTTGAGGTCAAACGGGGCGATACAGCCCTGTTTGCCAAATTGGTGAAACTCCACCACAGGTTCATCACTGAGACGGGTTTTACCGGCCCGGTGCAGAGCACTCTGGTCGAGCTCGCGCCCCAGCATCATTTTCACCAGCTCCAGCTGGGGCAGTTGAGCGGTGTCTCGGGTGCCGACCAGCTGACCGTTACGCAGCACGGTAATGCGGTCGCTGATCTCATACACCTGATCGAGAAAATGGGTAATAAACACCAGGCTGATACCACGTTGTTTCAACTGGCGCATGATGGCAAACAGCATGGCGACTTCGTTGCTGTCCAGACTGGCGGTGGGTTCATCGAGGATGAGTATCTTGGCTGACAGTGAGATGGCGCGTGCGATGGCGATCACCTGCTGGATAGCGACCGAAAAATGATTAAGCGGCTGGCTGACATCGATATCGAGCCCGTAACTGCGAACAATATCATGCGCTTCTCTGGCCATCGTGCGGCGATCGACCAGGCCCCATTTACGCGGTTCATTGCCGATAAACAGGTTGTCCATCACCGTCATATTGGGCAGCAGGTTGACCTCCTGATACACGGTGCCGATCCCCAGTTGCTGGGCATGGGCTGTGTTGTGCGGTGTGATGGTCTCGCCATCGAGTTCCACTGTGCCGCCGTCGCGTTGATAGACGCCGGTCAGGGTTTTCACCAGGGTCGATTTACCGGCGCCATTTTCGCCCAGTAGAGCCATGATCTCGCCCCGCTGCAGGGTGAAATCCACCTTATCCAGTGCTTTCACTCCGGGAAAATATTTGCATATCCCGCGTGCACTGAGCAGCGTTGGTGATTGGTGTGCTAAAGACATAATCGCTCCCGAAGGTGCCCGTTGGGCCGGGCACCGCTGAATCTGTCACTCACGCTGAGCGTGAGTGACTTGGATAAGCCAGTTATTCAGATCTGTGATGACGACATCCAATCAGTAGCCCAGATCTTGTTTCAGCTCCAGTTGCGACTGGGCGTCATCCGGCAGGTACAGCTTGGACTCGGTAACGATTTTCTTCGGCGGGACAGTGCCTTTGTCTTTCAGGGCGATCAGGGCATCAAAGGCGGGACCGGCCATGTTCGGCGTCAGCTCGACCGTGGCGTTGGCCTCGCCGTTAAGCATGGCCTTGAAGATGTCCGGCACCGCATCAATGGAGACAATGACGATATCGCTGCCCGGTTTGAGGCCGGCTTCTTTAATCGCCTGAATGGCGCCGATCGCCATGTCGTCATTGTGAGCAAACACCGCGCAGATGTTCTTGCCGTTATTTTCCGCTTTGATGAAACTCTCCATCACCTCTTTGCCCTTGCTACGGGTAAATTCACCGGACTGGGTACGGACTATCTGAACGTTGTCAGCCTGTTTCAGCGCCTCGGCAAAGCCCTGTTTACGGTCAATCGCCACGCTGGCGCCGACGGTGCCCTGCAGTTCAACCACGTTACAGGCTTGGCTGCCGACTTTATCAATCAGCCATTGACCGGCGACTTTGCCTTCCAGCACGTTGTCAGCGGTGATAGCGGTGGTATAGAGCGAGTCATCCTCTACGCTGATGCCGCGGTCGAGCAGAAAGACCGGAATATCATAGTCACGGGCTTCTTCCAGGACCGGTCCCCAGCCCGTCTGCACCACTGGGGCGATAAAGATGGCATCCACGCCCTGGGCGATGAACGAACGGACCGCTTTGATCTGATTTTCCTGTTTTTGCTGTGCATCAGCAATTTTGAGGTTAATACCGCGTTTTTCTGCTTCTGCTTTGGAAACGGCGGTTTCGGCGGCTCGCCAACCGGATTCAGAACCAATTTGTGAGAAGCCGACGGTAAGGGTGTTGGCCAGCAGTGAACCGGACATCAGTACCGCACTGACGGAGGCAGCTAAAGAGAGTTTTTTTAACATGATTTATTCCCTATCTTGTTGATTTTTTTGTTTCACTCTCGGAGTAGACGTATGGCTTTTAGCTATCTGGCGCTGGAATTTTAGAATGTGTTATCAGCGGGCCAGATATGAGAGTGAGTTAATAATAGGTTGATCAATTGTTAAGCAGCTAGAGCTCGGTCACAGAAAGGTTTTGCCAGCAAATATGTCCATTTTATTAGCATTATTGCGCAGTTTGGCGGGTATTCGCCGCCATTTCGCAGCGATTCTTGACCACAGGGCGGACTGAAGGGCATGAATGAGAAGCGGCGCATAAAAAAGCCTCCTTATTGCAGGCAATAAGGAGGCAAAACAGCAGAAAGTTCCCCACTTACTGCGATTTCTGTTTATAGCGGTCAAAAATAACGGCTGCCAGCAGAATTGCGCCGCGCACGACGTATTGGGCAAACGGTGACATATTGAGCAGGTTCATGGCATTCTCAACCGTGCCCAGGATCAGCACCCCGGCAATCACATAAGAGACTTTACCTATGCCGCCTTTGAGCGATACGCCACCCAGAACACAGGCTGAAATTACCACCAGTTCGAAACCGACTGAGGTCATCGGCTGACCACTGGTCATGCGCGCTGCCAGAATCACCCCGGCCAGCGCCGAGATAAAGCCGGACACGGTGAAGATGATCATCTTGGTTTTGACCACGTTGACGCCGGCCAGACGGGCCGCTTCTTCGTTACCACCAATGGCCAGGGTGTTACGGCCATACACGGTGCGGTTGAGCAGGAAAGCAAACACCGCGAAGGTCACTATAGTCAGCCAGATCGGGGTCGGGATACCGAGCAGGGATGAGTTCCCCAGGGCAAAGAAGCTCTCTTCGGTAATGCCGACCGCTTTTCCGTCGGAGATGATGTAGCCCAGACCGCGCGCGATTTGCATCGTCGCCAGGGTGGTGATCAGCGCGTTAATCTGCAGTTTGGCAATCACAAACCCGTTCAGCAGGCCAAACAGCACGCCGGACAACAGACCGGCCCCGACGCCGAGCACCACGCTGCTGGTGGCGTTGATCGCCACCGCCGTTACCACGCCGGAGCAGGCAATGACCGAAGCCACGGACAGATCGAGATCGCCACAGGCGAGACAAAACAGCATGGCACAGGCCACCATCCCGCTCATGGAGATAGCCAGGCCGAGGCCTTTCATATTGATGAAGGTAGCAAAGTAGGGCACAAACAGCGCGCAGAGCAGAAACAGGCCGGCAAACACGATCAGCATGCCGAATTTGTCCCAGATCTTGGCGAAGTTAAAACTTGAGCGGCCAGGCTCGCTATCGATCACTTTGGTAGGGTTGGATAAAGACATAATATTCTTCCTCAGGATTAAGCTGCGACAGCTTCATTGCCCAGCATCGCCAGACGCAGGGCCGCTTGTTCATTAAACTCGTCCCGCTGCAGTTCACCGCTCACGGCACCATCTTTCATCACCAGCAGGCGGTCGGAAATGCCAAGTACTTCCGGTAAGTCGCTGGATACCACCAGTACCGTGACGCCGTTTTCAGCCAGCTTAAAAATCAGTTCATAAATTTCCGACTTGGCACCGACATCGATACCTCGGGTCGGTTCATCGAGCAGGATCACGCTCATTGCCGTCGATAACCAGCGGCCGAGAATTACTTTCTGCTGGTTGCCACCTGACAGTTTGCCGATCGGTTGCTCGAGTGATGAGGCTTTGACATTGAGTGCCTCTTTCTGTGTCTGTGCGTTGCGTTTTTCCCATTCAAAGTCGATCAGGCTGTTGAATTTCAGGTACCAGGGGCGGGCACTGATGTTGGTGTTTTCCTGGACTGACATGATAGGGACGATGCCGTCCGCTTTACGGTCTTCCGAGCACAGGGTGATACCGGCGCGAATCGCATCCTGCGGGGTTTTGATACCGATTTTGACATCATGCAGGTAGAGATCACCGCCTGTTGCGCGTTCAGCGCCGAAAATCAGCCGGGTCAGTTCGGTACGTCCCGCTCCCACCAGACCAAACAGGCCGAGGATTTCCCCCTGTTTGATGTCGAGCGAGACTGGCGCGCTCAGCCCCGGGCCCTGGAAGTTTTCGATGCGTAATCCGCTCTGGCCATGTTGGCGTCCCCGGTAGTTATAGATGTCGTTGATTTCCCGGCCGACCATCAGCTCAACCAGGCGATCGTGGCTCAGTTCGCTGAGGTCATCAAAGGTCTGCACGTGAGTACCGTCTTTAAAAATGGTGAGCGCATCGCACAGATCAAAGATCTCTTCCATACGGTGCGAGACATATAAAATGATTTTGCCGTCATCACGCAGTTCGCGAATCACCTTAAACAGGTTTTTAATTTCCCGTTGTGACAGGCTGCTGGTTGGTTCGTCAAAGGCGATGATTTGCGCGTTGCGGCTCAGCGCTTTGGCGATCTCAACCATCTGCCACTGACCAATCGAAAACTCTTTCAGCGGCCGCGATGGGTCAAAGGTTTCACCCAGACGTTCGAGCTGCACCCGCGCGTTACGGTTGAGGGTGTCGTTATCCACCCGGCCATTCTTAGTCGGCAACTGACCGAGGTAGATGTTTTCCGCCACACTCAGTTCCGGCACCAGGTTGAGTTCCTGATAAATGATCGCGATGCCTTGTTCCAGCGCATCATTGGTGGAGTCAAACAGGTGCTCCTTGCCATCGATCGCCAGGTGACCGTCGGTTGGTTTATGGAACCCGCTCAAGGTTTTCAGTAACGTCGATTTTCCGGCGCCGTTTTCGCCCATCAGAGCATGCACGCTGCCGGCATTGGCGCGGAAGCTGATATTACTCAGAGCTTTAACTCCGGGAAAATGCTTGGAAATGTTACGAAATTCGAGATAAGAGGGGGACTTCGCCATAACGTTTTCTCCGTTTAATCCTTTCTCTCCGTGGAATCCGGTGGCGACCGAAAGGCGGTCGCCACCCTGCAGGGACTTACAGGCCTTTTTTCGCCAGTTCGTCACGGAAGTTGTCGCGCGTGATCAGGACCACATCGGTGACTTCGACGAATTTTTTCGGTTCAACACCGTCTTTGACCCACTTATACAGCGATTCAATACTTTGATAGCCGTGCACGTCCGGGCTTGGCAGCAGAGAGCCATAGAAGCCGGTCGGTTGAGATTTGGCCAGTTCGTTGACGGCATCCACACCGTTGATACCGATACCGATCACGTTGTCGGCACCAAAGCCCTGGCCTTCAGTGGCGCGAATGCCACCCAGTACTGTGTTGTCGTTCATGCCGACCACCAGCCACTGTTTCACGTCCGGGTATTGCACCAGCAGTGAGTTGGCCGCATCCAGTGCACCAGGAATGTCATTGGTTTTGGTTGGGACGCGGTAGATTTGTCCGGCCGGGAACCCAGCCGCTTTCAGTGCGGAAATCGAACCATCCACGCGGCGGCGCGCGGTATCGAGTTCATCGGCAGTAATTGCCATTACACCGGTCGTGGCGGCATCCCAGCCACGTTTGGTCATTTCGTTATACAGCTCCTGACCCTGGCGCTCACCGATGGCCGTTGCTGCCATCATCACCAGCGGCACGTCCGTCATTGGCTGGCCTTTGGCGTTAAGAAACTGGTCGTCGACCGTGACCACTTTAAGGTCATAGCTTTTCGCTTTGGCCATGATGGCCGGACCCAGTTTTGGATCCGGGGTGCAAATCACAAAACCTTTCGCGCCTTGTGCGGCCAGGGTATCGATGGCGTTAAGGGTTTTCTCGCCATCCGGCACCGCCATTTTGACCACTTCAAAACCGAGATCTTTGCCTGCTTGTTCGGCGAACGACCACTCAGTCTGGAACCAGGGTTCTTCCGGCTGTTTAACCAGATAACCAAGCCGCAATTCATCATCCGAACCGAAGAACGCATTGGCAGAAGCACTTAACAAGGTCAATCCACTGAGGACTGCGGTAGAGAGTAGGGTTTTTAGTTTCATTGTTATTCCATCCGCTGGTAGGGGTTTGTTTCGCTATCCATAGTTGAGGATTCCGCGCCAGGTTGAAGTGACCAAAATCACACCTAAAGATTGTAGCAATTTTGTCCATTTATTTAGCGGGAGGGAACATGATGCGGATCTCAGTTGCCAGCTTATGGTGCGAAATTGGCGCTCTGACAGGCTGAAAATCACGGCATTTGCGCACTATTGGTGAGCTTTTTATCGCTTGCCCTTTTTTTAAACAACAGCACGCTTTTATCTATGTGGCGTTTTTATCCATATATCTAGCGGTCGTGGTCATGGTTGCCGCAGCGTAGCGGAGTTATAACAAAATAAAAATCCCACCCTACATGGAGTTGTTATGGAGCATTTTGCTACTCAGCCTGCGTATGTCATCGGTCTTGATTTTGGCTCGGACTCGGTACGTGCCTTACTGGTTAACGCGACCAGTGGCGAAGAGGTGGCCTCCGGTGTCACTTATTATCCGCGCTGGATGCAGGGCCTGTATAACCAGCCGGAACAGTCTCAGTTTCGCCATCACCCGCGAGATTATATTGAAGCGATGACGAGCGCGGTGCAGGCAGCGTTGGCCGCTCAACCGGCCGCCGTGCGCCAGGCGGTGGTTGGTATCGGCGTGGACACCACAGGTTCCACGCCGGCGCCGATTGATGCAGATGGCAATGTGCTGGCGCTGCTGCCGGAGTTTGAGCACAACCCGCATGCGATGTTTATTTTGTGGAAAGACCACACCTCGGTGGCCAAAGCGGAGCGCATCAACCAGCTGGCACATAGCGGTGATTTTACCGATTACACCAAATACATCGGCGGCATCTACTCCTCGGAATGGTTCTGGGCCAAAGCCGCCTGGGTCAGTGAGCAGGATGCGGCGGTCGCAGCCCGGGCGCACAGCTGGGTTGAACTGTGTGACTGGATTCCTGCCTTGCTGAGCGGTAACCAGCATCCCGATACGCTGCGGCGCGGTATTTGTGCCGCCGGACACAAGGCGATGTGGCACGACAGCTGGGGCGGTCTGCCGGATCAGGCATTCTTGTCGGCGATTTCACCCACGCTGGATGGCATGCGCGCGCGCATGTTCAGTCAGGTTTATACCGCTGAGCAGCAGGCCGGGCAACTGAGTACGCAATGGGCGGAAACGCTGGGCCTGCCGGCCGGGATTGCTGTGGCCGTCGGTGAGTTTGACTGTCACATGGGCGCGGTTGGTGCCGGCGCCGGCGCGAATGACTTGGTTAAGGTGATTGGTACCTCAACCTGCGACATTTTAATGGTCGATGCCGGAGACGTTGGCGAGCGCACGATTCATGGTATCTGCGGTCAGGTCAAAGGCAGTGCACTGCCCGCGCTGATGGCACTTGAAGCCGGTCAGTCGGCCTTTGGTGACATTTATGCCTGGCTGAAACGGGTCCTGTTGTGGCCACTGCAGAGCTTCGCAGCGCAGCATCCCGGGGCGCAGCAAACCCTGGATGAACTGGAGCAAGCGCTGATCCCTATGCTGTCTGATGCGGCGGCGCAGTATCAGTTTAATCCGCATTCACCACTGGCAATGGACTGGCACAACGGTCGCCGCACGCCTTATGCCAACCAGCGCCTCAAAGGTGCGCTGGCTGACCTTAATCTTGGCTCGGAAGCGCCGGCTTTGTTCGCGGCGCTGGTGGAGTCCACCGCGCACGGTGCCAAAGCCATCGTGGATTGTTTTGTCGATCAGGGCGTAGACGTGGCGCGGGTGATTGCCATTGGCGGTATCTCGCAAAAATCACCCTATGTGATGCAGATGTGTGCCGATGTGATCGGACGTGAGATTGCTGTGGTGCGTTCAGAGCAGTGCTGCGCGCTGGGGGCGGCGATATTTGCGGCGGTCGCGGCCGGGGTATACGCCGATGCGCAGCAGGCGCAACAGGTCATGGCGAGCCCAATCAGTGCCGTGTATCAGCCGGACCCTGAGTTGCAGGCGCTGCGCGCCCGTCGTTATCAGGGCTATCGTCAGTTAGGTCAGCACCTGGAGCAGCTGGCGGAATTTCATCAAGCGCAGGAGCAATAACATGACTCAACAGGCAACTCTCAATCCGGTGCGCCCGCAGGCTGAGCGTCTGCGTAAGCTGCGCCACGAGGTGTGGCAGGCCAATCTGGATCTGCAGCGCCACAATCTGGTGACATTCACCTGGGGCAATGTGTCCGCGATTGACCGCGAATCCGGCTTGGTGGTGATTAAGCCGAGCGGTGTGGCGTATGAAGATCTCAGCGCTGACAACATGGTGGTGGTCAACCTGGCTGGTGACATTGTTGAGGGAGAATTGAATCCGTCTTCCGACACGGCGACGCATCTGGTGCTGTACCGCACCTATGCACACATCGGCGGTGTGGTGCACACCCATTCACCGCATGCCACGGCCTGGGCTCAGGCAGGTAAGGCCATTCCGGCGCTGGGCACCACGCATGCGGATTACTTCTACGGCAGTATTCCCTGTACCCGCGCGCTGTCGAACGCAGAAATCGCCAGCGATTACGAACTCAATACCGGTCTGGTGATGGTGGAAACCCTGGCAGACCAGGATCCGATGGCGACACCGGGCATGATCGTCAAAGAACATGGCCCGTTCAGTTGGGGCAAAGATGCCCACCAGGCGGTGCATAACGCCGTGGTGATGGAAGTGGTGGCGTCGATGGCGCTGCAGACACTGCAGATCAATCCGGCGGTGGAATACATCAATCAGGCATTGCTCGACAAACATTACCTCCGCAAACACGGCGCCAATGCCTATTACGGCCAGGCCGACAGTCATAAAAAATAAGCAGGGAAATAGAATGAAAGTATTTAACGATAAGCAAGTATGGTTTGTAACCGGCTCTCAGCATCTGTATGGCCCGAAAGTTTTGCAGCAAGTGGCCCAGGACAGCGCTCACATCGTGGCAGGGCTCAACGAGTCTGCGGCGATTTCGGTGCCTATGGTAGATAAAGGTACGGTGAAAACGCCGGACGAAATCCTCGCCGTGTGCCGCGCAGCCAATAACGATCCGGACTGTCTTGGCCTGGTGCTGTGGATGCATACCTTCTCACCGGCCAAAATGTGGATTGCCGGCCTGAGCCAGCTCAACAAGCCGTTTTTACACCTGCATACCCAGTTCAATGCCGCGTTGCCGTGGGATTCGATCGATATGAACTTCATGAACCTTAACCAGAGTGCACATGGTTGTCGAGAGTTCGGTTTCATCGGTACCCGGATGGATATTGACCGTAAAGTCGTGGTTGGTCACTGGCAGAATCCGCAGGTGCATGAGCAGATTGATGACTGGTGCCGCGCGGCGGTAGGTATCGCGGTCGGTCAAAGCCTGAAAGTGGCGCGTTTTGGTGATAATATGCGTCAGGTGGCAGTAACGGAAGGCAATAAGGTTTCGGCGCAGATTAAGTTTGGCTATGAAGTCAACGCTTACGGCCTGGGCGAACTGACCGAGGTTGTCGATGCCGTCTCCGAGGCGGATGTGGCCCGTATGCTGGACGAATACGCGTCGAGCTATGCGATGGATGCGGCGCTGATCAATGACAGTGACCTGCGTAAGATTATGCAGCGTGAGGCCCGGCTGGAAATCGGCATGGAACGCTTCCTCACTTCCGTTGGCGCCAGTGCATTCACCAATACGTTCGAGAACCTGACCGGACTGGGATCGCTGCCGGGCCTGGCGACACAGCGCCTGATGGCGAAAGGCTTCGGTTACGGTGGCGAAGGCGACTGGAAAACGTCGGCCATGGTGCACATCATGAAGCAGATGGGTAAAGGCCGCCGTGGCGGCACTTCCTTTATGGAAGATTACACTTACCACTTTGGCGCGACCGATCAGGTGCTGGGCGCGCATATGCTGGAGGTGTGTCCGAGCATTGCCGCGGCGAAGCCTAAGCTGGAAATCCATCCGCACACCATCGGCCTGCGTTGTGATGTACCGCGCTTGTTGTTCAGTGGTGAGCAGGGACCTGCGCTCAATGTGTCGGTGATTGACCTCGGTAACCGCTTCCGCATGCTGGTCAACTGTCTCAACACGGTTGCGCCGCCACAAAGCCTGCCGCATCTGCCGGTCGCGCATGCCCTGTGGCAGCCTCTGCCGGATCTGCAAACCGCGGCGGCGGCCTGGATCCATGGCGGCGGCGCGCACCACAGTGCTTACAGCCAGGCAGTCAGCGTCGAGATGCTGAGCGACTACGCCGATATGCTGGGCATGGAAATGGTGCTTATCGACCAGCAGACCAATCTGCGTCAATTCAAGTCGGAGCTCAAAATGCAAAGTGTGTACTATCGCTTGGCTTCCGGCGTTTAAGTCGTCTGTCCCCTTTGCGTGCAGAGGGGACGCACAAGCACAAAGAGGTAATGCATAGTGAGCGTAGACGAGTCTTGTCGCGAACCCAGCTTTGATATTCATCATCAGTTGTGGACCCTGAGGGTGTCGACAGCCCGTCCGACAGAGTTTCAGCTCTATCACGCCGGGCAGATGCTCTATCAGGGACGACTGGAATTGACCAATAATGGTGAGCAGCTCGATCTGTCGGCGGCGGAGTGGAAATTTCGTCATCGTGCGGAGCGTATCGAGCAGTGGTGCCAGTGGCATCACAGTGACCGTTTGTCACTCAACATGAATTACTTCTTTCATCAGCAATCGGAGCAGCCAGCGGTGGTGATTGAGTATCTGGCGCGTAACAGCATTCCGACTCGGCTTGATATCCGCCATGTCATCCAGCCTGTCACTGCGCAGCCTTCGCCAATCACGGCGGCCAGCCGTGAGTTACCGGCGCCGTCTTCCCAGCACTGGCAGCGTGCGCGGCATGGCCTGCCGAGTGATTTTATTCGTCAGGCGGCCAAAACCGATCTGTTTCGTGAAGCATTTTCTGCCACCCAGTGGATCGTATTGGAAAAAGTGTGAACTCAAAAATCGCCAAGCTAACAGGCAGCCCCTACACTAGGGAAAAATTCAGCGACTGTTGGTCTATGCAAACAACCGATCCTCTCAAACCTGGCTACAATTTCGATGCACACCTGGTGGCCGGGCTGACGCCGATCATTGAAGGCGATGAACTGGATTACACCATAGATCGTCCCGGCGGTATGAAGGGTTACATTATTAACATCACCAGCAAAGGCGAAGGCACAATCTTTTGCGGTGAACAGATGTTTCACGTGAAACCGGGCGATCTGCTGCTGTTTCCACCCAGCGCTAACCATTTCTATCATCGTAAAACCGACAGTGCATCCTGGTTCCATCGCTGGGTTTATTTCCGTCCGCGTGCGTTCTGGAATGACTGGTTGAGCTGGCAGGAAGAGCGTAACGGCGTGTTCCTGACTCAGGGGCTGGACGCGCAGACGATAGAGCATATCGAAAACCTGTTTGTCGATATTGAATATACCGCCAAGTCGGATATGCCGTATCGCGATGATTTGGCGATTAACCTGCTGGAGCAACTGCTGATCCGCTGTAAAACCGTGCAGCCGGATGTGGTGAGTAAACCGCTTGATCCGCGCATTATCCAGGCGATTAACTATATGACCCAGAACCTCAACCAGGATTTTACTCTGGAGGAGATCGCGGCCCACACCTGTTTGTCACCGTCCCGGCTTGGCCATCTGTTTCGTGATGAAATGAAGATGACCATAACCCAGTGGCGCGATGATCAGCGCATCAGCCGAGCCAAACAACTGTTAGTGACGACTCACTATTCAGTCAATCACATTGGCCGGATCGTCGGTTATTCCGATCCGCTCTATTTTTCACGGGTGTTCAAGCGTAAAGCTGGGGTCAGTCCGAAAATGTACCGCGAGCAAATTACCTGATAAATCTCTCATTATTGCCCTGCTGCCGCGCCGAAATCTGTCCTATAGTATTGCTGTTGGCTGCCACAAGGAGTGCAAGCATGAATCAAGAAGCCCTGATCTCCCGCCTCAATGAATTGCCCCGTATCGAGAGCATCCAGCAGGAACTGCTCAATATGGTTCATCGTGACAATGTCGATTTCAGTGATTTATCGCGCAAGATGTCGATGGATCAGGTACTCAGCGCCCGGGTGCTGCGGATGGCCAATTCGGCCCAGTTTGGCAACGCCGCAAGCAAAGGGGTATCGACCATCAGCGATGCCATTGTCCGCGTCGGCAGTGGTGCGGTGCGCACCCTGATCTCTTCTTCTGTGGTGTCAGGGGTGTTTCCGGCGCTGAAAACACTCAATATCAAAGACTACTGGTCGCATACATTTGAAATAGCCATGATCGCCAGCAAGCTGGCCAAACCGCTCAAACTGGATTCGAATGAGGCCTTTACCACCGGCGTTTTGCATAATATCGGTGAGCTGATGATTCACGCGCTGGAACCGACCAAGGCTGAACAGATTGAACAGCGAGTCCGTCAGGGGGAAAAAGCCAGTGAGGTGCAGCAGGAGTTGCTAGGGGTTGATGCACAACAGCTGGGGGCTCAGCTGGCGAAAGCGTGGAATTTTCCGCCCGAGATGGCGGATGCCATCGAGCATGTCAATCACCCTGGTCAGGCGGAGCAATCGAAACGTCTGGCGTGTGTGCTTTATCTGGCGCGCGATGTCCATCGCCGCTGGGATTCACTGTTTGATGCGCAGGAAAAACAGGCTTTTCTTGAGCGTCATCCGGCGGTGAAAGCACTTAAGCTTGACCCGCAGTACTATGTCGTCATCGATCAGGTGCGCGGTCAGGGCGCTGAACTGGCCCATCAGTTGTTCTAGGCTTTTGTTCTAGGCTTTTTCTGCCGCCAGTTTACTGCGTTTACGTTTGAACTGCTGAATAACCAGGCCGGTGATGATCAGGACCAGCCCGATCAGTGTGGTCGGGTGAATCTGTTCGTCGATGATGGTGGCGAGTAAAATCAGGGATACAAACGGCGAGACAAAAATCAGGTTGCTGATGCGGGCGGTATTATGGGTGTTTTTCAGTGCGCTCAGCCACAGCACAAAGGTAATGCCCATTTCAAACAGGCCGACGTAAGTGACCGCTGCCCAGCCGCTGGCGGTGATGGCGTTCCAGGCGGCGCCTTCATACAGGCTGATCGCAATCGCAAACGGGATGGCGATAACAAAGCCGAGCAGGACGCCGACCACAGGGTCCGCCTTGTTTTTGGTATTCAGAATCCAGTAGCCGGCCCACAGCAAGGTCGAGATCAGGGCCAGTCCGACGCCGAGCGGACTGTCAAACTGCAGACCCAGTACATCGCCTTTAGTGGCGATCACCACCACGCCGAAATAACTCAGTACGCAGGCAATCCAGTCCTGAACACGGATTTTCTGGCCGAGAAACAGCGCCGCCATCAAGGTCAGGGTGATGGCCCAGCTGTAGTTGATCGCCTGAGCCTGAGAGGCCGGCAGCAGGTCGTAGGCTTTGAACAGAATCAGATAGTAAGCGAGCGGGTTGATCAGGCCAAGCAGCAGGTAATAACCGGGGTTAGCAATCAGAGTCGGGACGATCAGCTGGCGTTTACCCTGCCAGCAGCAGATGGCGAGCAGCGCCAGAGCCGAGACGATACAGGCCACGGTCAGCATCTGGATTGGCGTGAACTGGGCCAGGGTCAGCTTAAACGCGGTGGCGACGGTAGACCAGAGTAATACTGCACTCAGCCCTAATCCCAGGGCACGACCTTCATTCATACAAGTTTCCATTCCATGTTTGCTTAGTCGCTAGTCTAAGCGCGGAATAATGTGCCGACAAACTGGACATTTATCCAGTATCGAAATACTCTTTTTGTCAACAACCCAAAGTAAGTAAACCGTTATTATGCAATGGATTATCGACAACCTGGAAGCCTGTCTGGCCGCACTGGGCGCCGCTGCCGTGTCTGGTCTGGCCGTCGGCTGGTGGGTCAAACAAAAATATCAGGTTCAGGCCCAGTTGCTGCAACAGCAACTGAGCAGCGAAGCGCGCTGGCATGAGCAGCAAATCACCCAGTTGCAACAATCACTCAGCAGTGCCCAGCAGGAGCTGGAACAGCTCGATCAGGAGCGTGATAAAGCGGAATTCGAATTGCGCCAGTCACACGGCAAAATGATGGCTGTGCTGGAAAAATTGCGTTATTTCGAGGCGATTAAACAGGAACGGCAGCAATACAGCGATGAGCTGGGCCGGCTGCGGGAAGAAAAAGCGCAGCTTGAAGTGCAACTGCATGAACAACAGGCCCGTCATCAGCAGCAACTGGAATCGAGCCAGGAAAAACTGCAGCTGCTGGAGCGCGCCGAAGAGCGCCTCAAGCAGCAGTTTGAACAGCTGGCCAATCAGGTGTTTGAAGCCAAAACCGCCAAGGTGGATCAGCAGAACCGTCAGAGCCTGGATGGTTTGTTGTCACCACTGCGTGAGCAGCTGGACGGCTTTAAGCGCCAGGTTAATGACAGTTTTAACCAGGAAGCGAAAGAGCGCCATACGCTGGTGCATGAACTGCGTAATCTGCAGCGCCTCAATGAACAGATGGCCAAAGAAGCGCTCAACCTGACGCAGGCGCTGAAAGGTGATAATAAACAGCAGGGTAGCTGGGGCGAGGTGGTGCTGGCGCGGGTACTGGCGGAGTCCGGCCTGCGTGAAGGGCACGAATACCAGACCCAGGTCAGCCTGCAAAACGAGGCGGGTAGACGCTATCAGCCGGATGTGATTGTCCATCTGCCGCATGACAAACAGGTGGTGATTGACTCGAAAATGGCGCTGGTGGCTTACGAGCGTTACTTCCATGCCGAGACGGACGCGGAGCGCGATGTGGCGCTGCGCGATCACCTGCTGGCGCTGCGCAGTCACATCAAAGGGCTGGGGCAGAAGGATTATCATCAGCTCAAAGGCATTCAGAGCCTGGATTACGTATTAATGTTTATTCCGGTTGAGCCGGCGTTCCAGGTTGCGATTCAGGCTGACCCGAGTCTGGTCAAAGATGCGATGGAGCACAACATTATTCTGGTCAGCCCGACCACCTTGCTGGTGGCGCTGCGCACGATCGATAACCTGTGGCGTAACGACCGCCAGAACCAGAACGCCAAGCTCATTGCCGAGCGGGCCAGCCGCCTGTACGACAAGCTGCGTCTGTTTGTCGATGATATGGAAGGGCTGGGCGGTGCGTTGGATAAAGCCAACCAGAGTTATCAGGGCGCAATGAACAAACTGGCCAGTGGTCGTGGTAATGCGATTCGTCAGGCGGAGGGGTTTAAACAGCTCGGGGTGGAAGTCAAACGTTCTATCGGCCAGCAGTGGGTCGAAAAGGCTCAGCATGAAACAGATTTCGGGTTAGAAGAAAGACATCAAGCTGAGGATAAAGTAAACTAATCGCCGCAGTTGCAGTTTAGTCGTGAACACGGCTCAAGAGGAAACACAATGACGGATACCAGAGTGCAAACCAATACAGCAGAGAATCAAGAAACCACCCATTTCGGTTTTGAGACAGTAAAGACCGCGGAGAAAGCGACCAAAGTGGCCCAGGTATTCCACTCAGTGGCAGCCAAATACGACATGATGAATGACATGATGTCGGGGGGGATTCACCGTCTGTGGAAGCGCTTTACCATCGATTGTTCCGGCGCGCGTCCGGGGCAGCGTATTCTGGATCTGGGCGGTGGTACCGGTGACCTGACCGCAAAATTTTCCCGTATCGTGGGCGAACAAGGTCATGTGATCCTGGCCGATATCAACAACTCGATGCTCAATGTCGGCCGCGATAAGCTGCGTGACCGCGGTATTGTCGGCAACGTACATTATGTGCAGGCCAATGCAGAAGAACTGCCGTTTCCAGACAACTATTTTGACTGTATCACCATCAGTTTTTGTCTGCGTAACGTGACTGACAAAGACAAAGCGTTGCGTTCTATGTACCGCGTACTCAAGCCGGGCGGTCGTCTGCTGGTACTGGAGTTCTCCAAACCTCTGCTCGATCCGCTGTCGAAAGTGTATGATGCTTATTCATTCCACATTCTGCCGAAGATGGGCCAGTTGATCGCTAACGACGCCGATAGCTACCGTTATCTGGCGGAGTCGATTCGTATGCACCCGGATCAGGAAACCCTGAAAGGAATGATGGAAGAGGCCGGTTTCGATAATGCCAGCTATTACAACCTGACTGGCGGGATTGTGGCTCTGCACCGCGGTTACAAATTCTAAGGACCGCTTATGCCGTTTGAACCTTTAGTTACGGCGGTGATCGAATCATCGCTTAATACTCTGATTCATGATGATCCTGAACTCGAACGCCGCCTTGCCCGCCTTAAGGGGCAGGTGATCCAGGTTCATCTCAAAGAACTGAATAAGACCCTGACCTTTATCTTCAGCCAGCAGATTGATGTGCTGGCTAACTATGAAGGTGAGCCGGACTGCTATCTGTCGCTCCACCTCTCGGTATTGCCTGAACTGCGTGAGCAGGCCAACATTACCCGTTTGATTAAACAGGACAAACTGGTGCTGGAAGGCGACATTCAGCTGGCGCAGAAATTCTCCCAACTGATGACCGACTGTAAGCCGGATCTTGAAGAATGGCTGTCACGTGTCACCGGTGATGTGGTTGCCCACGGTCTGGTGCAAGGGGTGAAAAATGTCGGCGCTGCATTGCATGCCCGGATCAGCAAACATCAGAATCACCTCGGCCAGGTGCTGACCGAAGAGTGGCGTGTCGCTCCGGCTGCGCTCGAGATCGCCCATTTCTGCGATCAGGTTGATGATGTCAAAAGTCAGGCTGCGCGCGTTGAAGCCCGTTTAGCCAAGTTGTTGGAACGAGTATGACCCTGGCCGAAGTAAAGCGTTTATACCGGATTATCAAAGTCCAGCTTGAGTATGGTCTGGACGAGTTCCTGCCTGATCATCAGTTGGCTCGGGTGCCACGTCTGGCGCGTAAATCGATGTTCTGGATTCGTAACCAGCATGCGGATAAACCACTGGGTGAACGGCTGCGTCTCGCGCTGCAGGCGCTCGGACCGGTGTGGATCAAGTTCGGTCAGATGATGTCGACCCGACGTGACCTGTTCCCGCCGCATATTGCCGATCAGCTGGCCCTGTTGCAGGATAAAGTCGCGCCGTTTGATGGTGCACTGGCCAAGCAGCAGATGGAGAAAGCCCTCGGCGGGCCGCTGGAAACCTGGTTTGATGAGTTTGATATTGAACCGCTCGCCTCGGCCTCGATTGCCCAGGTACACACTGCCAAGCTCAAGTCCAATGGCCGCGAAGTGGTGCTCAAAGTGATTCGTCCGGATATTCGTCCGGTTATCTATGCCGATCTGAAACTGATGTACCGTCTGGCGCGTATTCTGGCCCGGGTTACACCGGAGGCTCGTCGTCTTAAGCCGGTAGAAGTGGTGCGTGAGTACGAAAAAACGCTGCTCGATGAACTGGACCTGCGCCGTGAAGCCGCCAATGCCATCCAGCTGCGGCGTAACTTCGAAGGCAGTGATGAACTGTACGTGCCGGAAATTATTACTGAGCTCAGTAATAAAACTGTCATGGTTTCTGAGCGAATATACGGCATCCAGGTTTCAGACGTTAACCGTCTGCAGGCCAATGGCACCAATATGAAACTGTTGGCTGAGCGTGGTGTAACGGTGTTTTTCACCCAGGTTTTCCGCGACAGTTTTTTCCATGCCGATATGCATCCGGGCAATGTGTTTGTCAGCCCTGAGCATCCGGACAATCCGATGTGGATTGGTCTTGATTGCGGTATTGTCGGCACCTTGAATGCCGAAGATAAGCGCTATCTGGCCGAAAACTTCCTGGCGTTTTTCAACCGCGACTACCGTAAAGTTGCTCAGTTGCATGTTGACTCCGGTTGGGTTCCGCAGGATACCAATATCGATGAATTCGAAGTGGCGATTCGCATTGTGTGCGAACCGATTTTTGCCAAACCGCTGTGCGATATTTCGTTTGGCCATGTATTGCTGAATCTGTTCAACACTGCGCGTCGCTTCAATATGGAAGTGCAGCCGCAGCTGGTACTGCTCCAGAAAACGCTGCTCTACGTAGAAGGTTTAGGGCGTCAGTTGTATCCGCAACTCGACCTGTGGCAAACCGCCAAGCCGTTTCTGGAAAAATGGATGATGAACCAGGTCGGCCCGCAAGCGGTGGTGAATGCCATCAAAGAAAAAGCGCCGTTCTGGGCAGAAAAACTGCCTGAGTTGCCTGAGTTACTGTATGACAGTCTCAAGCAGGGCAAAAATTTGAATACCCGCATGGAGCAGTTTTACCAGGGCTACCGTGACAGTAAGCGCCAGCAGGCGACGGGTAAGTTTTTATTTGGTGTTGGCGCCACTTTAGTCGTATGCTCGGCAATATTGCTGTCCAGCCACTACGAGCAATGGGCGGCAGGCGGTGCGATTGCCGGCGTCGCATTTTGGCTGTTGAGTTGGCGAGCTTATCGTCAGTAGACGTTAATCTCTTGAAATATTTGTGTAACTAATAACCCGAGGTAAAGAAAATGGGTGGGATCAGTATTTGGCAACTTCTTATCATTGCCGTTATCGTCGTCTTGCTGTTTGGTACGAAGAAACTGCGTGGTATCGGTGGCGATCTGGGTGGTGCGGTGAAAGGCTTTAAGAAAGCCATGTCGGAAGATGACCAGACAACGGCGAAGAAAGATGCCGACTTTGAACCAAAGAATCTGGAACAGCAGAAAAGCGAAGCCGCTGCTGCTGAGACAAAGAAAGACAAAGAGCAGGCCTAAATCGTGTTTGATATCGGTTTTTGGGAACTGGTATTAATTTCTGTCGTGGCTCTGGTGGTGTTAGGTCCGGAACGTCTGCCGACAGCCATTCGCAGCGTGGCGAAATTCGTTTCGTCCGCCAAGAACATGGCCAACAGCGTCAAAGATGAACTGGCTCATGAACTCAAGGTGCAGGAGCTGCAGGAAAACCTGCGCAAGGCGGAACAGATGAACATGAAAAATCTGTCGCCAGAGTTGCAGGAATCGGTGGATACGCTTAAGCAGGCTGCGCGTGATGTGCAGCGTCCTTACGCTGCGCAGGCGCAGAGTGAAGCGGCATCATCGGATGCCGAGCCTGTTGTGAGCAATTCTGCTTCAGCCGAGCCGTCCAACACGGCAGAAAAGAAAGCCGACTAATTACTCCGGCCAAGCACTGCTGATGGCAGCTGTCAGGTCCGGTTACATGAGGTTTCAATGTCTTCAGTCGAACAGACTCAACCGTTGATCAGCCATTTGTTGGAACTTCGTGATCGCCTGCTGCGTTGTATCGCAGCGGTGATCGTGGTGTTTGTCGGGCTGATTTATTTTTCGAATACGATTTACGAATTTGTCTCGCGGCCGCTGGTGGATCGTTTGCCGGAAGGGGCGACCATGATCGCCACTGATGTGGCGTCGCCGTTTTTTACTCCGCTGAAACTGACGTTGATCGTCGCGGTCTTTATTGCGGTACCGTTTATTTTGTACCAGGTGTGGGCATTTGTTGCGCCGGGCCTGTATAAGCACGAACGCCGCCTGATTTTCCCGCTGTTGCTATCCAGCTCGCTACTGTTTTATTGCGGTGTCGCGTTCGCCTATTTCGTGGTTTTTCCGCTGGTGTTCGGTTTCTTTACCGCTATCTCGCTAGGCGGGGTCGAGTTTGCGACCGACATCGCCAGTTATCTCGACTTCGTTCTGGCGCTGTTTATGGCGTTCGGAGTCGCGTTCGAGGTGCCGGTGGCGATTATTTTGCTGTGCTGGACGGGTGTCACGACGCCAAAAGAGCTGGGAGAGAAGCGTCCGTATATTATTGTGGCGGCATTCATTGTCGGCATGCTGCTGACGCCGCCGGATATGGTATCGCAGACACTGCTCGCCATTCCGATGTGTCTGTTGTTTGAAATCGGTCTGTTCTTTGCCCGTTTTTACACCCGCAAAGATGACCAGCAAGAGGATGCGGAGCAGGAGTGATTTAGCCTGTCACCACAATCGACGTCGATAAACGAGAAACGGTAAAATAACCAAGAGCGGCCTGCGGGCCGCTCTTGCTGTTTGTGCGCAGCAGGATTGACCTGCGAGCTGGCGTCATCCGGTCTGATGGTCGCTCAGCGCTGATTAGAGCTTAAACAGCGTTTTTGCGTTGTGGGTGGTGATGCGATCAATGTCGGCCACATCGGTCTCTCGCAGTTCAGCGACACGCTGTGCGACCAGCTGGGTATAGGCCGGTTCATTACGCTTGCCGCGATGCGGTACCGGCGCCAGATAAGGGCAGTCGGTTTCCAGAATAACGTAGTTCATATCCAGATGCGGGATGACCTGATCCATTCCGCCATTCTTAAAGGTTGATACACCGCCCAGGCCAAGGTGGAAACCCAGCTCATTAATCGCTTGCGCTTCTGCCACGCTGCCACCAAAACAGTGGAACACACCGCGCAGCTGGCCGTCCTGCTCCTGACGCAGCAAAGTCAGGGTCTCTTCAATCGAATCCCGGGTGTGGATCACCACAGGCAGATCGCGCTGTTTGGCCCAGTTAAGCTGGGTCACGAATGCCATTTGTTGTTCAGTGCGGTAGGTTTTATCCCAGTATAAATCGATACCGATTTCACCCACGGCAATGAAATTATGCCGGTCAAACCAGGCTTCAATCTCGGCCAGCGTTTGGGTGATGTTGCTGTCGACATAACAGGGGTGCAAACCCATCATCGAGCGGCATACCTGCGGGTAAGCCGCTTCGGTCGCCAGCATTGGCGCGATGGAGTCGAGATCGATATTCGGCAGCAGGATCTGCTCGATTCCCTGAGCCAGTGCCCGGCTGACCACCTCGTCACGATCCTGGTCAAACTCACTGGCATAAATATGGGCATGGCTGTCAATCATAGCGCACTCTCGTTCGTTGGCTGTCGAAAAATCCCAGTATACGTGAGTGTGAGCTTGGGGTCATTTTTTGCATTTTTCCCGCCAGATCCTAGCGCCGTGAAGTGGGAGTGATATCATTTCGCCACCAGGCGGTACTATCACCACATCAGGTGATGCCGCAGAGCTGCGAAAAAATGCCTGAGCCAGGGTGGCATCAGCGCCAGTATCAGGTCGAATCATAAGGAGAGTAGAGTGTCTGTATCCATTCAAGGTCAGTTTCCGGGGCGCCGCATGCGCCGTCTGCGTAAGCACGATTTCAGCCGTCGTCTGATGGCGGAAAATCAGCTGTCAGTGGATGATTTGATTTATCCGATGTTTATTCTGATGGGCAAAGATCGCCGTGAAGCGGTGGAATCGATGCCGGGTGTCGAACGTTTGTCGATTGATCTGATGCTGGAAGAGGCACTGTATCTGGCGAATCTTGGTGTGCCGGCGATTGCACTCTTCCCGGTGGTTAACCAGGACGCCAAAAGCCTGTGTGCGACCGAAGCGTACAACCCGGATGGTCTGGTGCAGCGCGCGGTGCGTCTGCTTAAAGAGCATGTACCGCAAATTGGTGTCATCACCGATGTCGCGCTTGATCCGTACACTACCCATGGTCAGGACGGCATTATCGACGACGGCTATGTGATGAATGACGAGACCACCGAGGTGCTGGTTAAGCAGGCGCTGTCACACGCCGCGGCCGGTGCCGATGTGGTTGCACCGTCAGATATGATGGATGGCCGGATCGGTAAAATCCGCGCGGCACTGGAAGAGGCCGGGCATATTCATACCCAGATCATGGCTTATTCGGCCAAATATGCTTCCAATTATTATGGTCCGTTCCGTGATGCCGTCGGCTCTGCCGGTAATCTCAAGGGCGGCAACAAGAAAAATTACCAGATGGATCCGGCCAACAGTGATGAAGCGCTGCATGAAGTGGCGCTGGACATCAATGAAGGGGCGGACATGGTGATGGTCAAGCCGGGTATGCCGTATCTTGACGTGGTACGCCGGGTGAAAAGCGAACTGCAGGTGCCAACGTTTGCTTACCAGGTCTCAGGTGAATACGCGATGCATAAAGCAGCGATTAATAACGGCTGGCTGGCTGAGCGTGAAACCGTGTTTGAATCGCTGCTGTGTTTCAAACGTGCCGGTGCCGATGGCATTCTGACCTATTTTGCCAAAGATGTGGCCGAGTGGCTGGCTGAGGATAATGCCAAGGCGGCTGAATATCTGCGCCGCGCGGACTAAACGAGTCTGTTGCCATTATCCAGGCTGGCCGCAGTGCCGGCCTTTTTTATACCAGAATGACGAGGAGTAAGGGATGCAAATTCGGATCGGAACCCTGCAAGAGGCGGAGCAGGTTGCTGCGCAAATCGCTGAGTTCAGCCGCAGCGAGAACCGCGCCAGTATGGCACTGCGTTTGGCAGGCAAGCGGCATCTTATTCTGGTGGCGGAAGATGAGCAGCAACTATTGGGGTTTAAAATTGGCTATCAGGTCGATGCCAGCACCTTCTACAGCTGGTTTGGTGGTGTGACGGCGGCAGCGCGTAATCGAGGTGTGGCGCAGCTGCTGCTCGAGGCTCAGGAGCGATGGGTAACAGAGCAGGGATATCAGGCGTTAACGGTTAAATCACGTAATCAGTTTCCGGCCATGTTACGTTTACTGCTGAGAAATGGTTATCTTATTGAAAATTTTGAAAAAGTAGACCCTTTGATTGAGAGCCGACTGTACTTGATTAAATATTTTTAAAAATAAATGAGATTTTTTCTCATTTAGAGCTTGACTACGAAATGAGAATCATTATTATTAAACCTGTCTTAGGGAATAAGTGACCAGCCAGACAGTGCGGCACACCACTGGTGACAAAACACAGAAGTTTGGCCGGACACATTCTTTTTGACACGACATTGCTCACATTGCTTCCAGTGTAATATTTTAAGCTTTATGGGAAAGGACAGCTAACGGACTTTCACCTTATATTGCTAGGCGACATTCTCGGATGTCGCTTTTTTTATGCCTGTCATCCGCGCGGGGGCAGCTTTGCAGCGTAATGTTTAACTTTCATGCCTGATCCGAATGATTCGCCAGCACTCTGGCTACCTGCAGCAGGGTGGTTGAGTAAAAGGACAGCGAGTGTCTTTTCCACATTGCATGATCGGAAAAGGATCGTAATGAGATTGATCGATCTTTGTGAAAGTCATTTAAAAATATACACTTAAAATGATTGTATCGCAGTTTATGTGCCATTTAATAACCAGTGGATAAAATCTATGAACAGAGTTATCCACAGGGGGCCGACCAAGGCGGACCAGGTCTGGGGGAATAATTGCTGCCACATAGAGCGCGCTTTGGCGCTTGAACATGGAAACCGGACAGCAGTCATGGCATCCTAAGCGGCATTGTTTCTTGTTGGATAGCAAATCTATGGCCCGCATCCCTGATAACCCGTTAATTCTGATTGATGGTTCTTCTTATTTATACCGCGCTTTTCACGCCTACCCGGGCACCATGAGTAATGGTGAAATCCCGACCAACGCCGTCTATGGTGTGGTTAACATGGTGCGAGCCATGATGCGTCAGTTTGCCAGTGAGCGTATTGCGGTGGTGTTCGACGCCAAAGGCAAAACCTTCCGTGATGATATGTATGCCGAGTACAAGGCGCACCGTCCGCCAATGCCGGATGATCTGCGTTGTCAGATAGAGCCGCTGCATCAGGTGATCCGTGCCATGGGTCTGCCGCTGCTGTCGATTGAAGGCGTGGAAGCGGATGATGTGATAGGTACCCTGGCGCACCAGGCGTCGCAAGCCGGTATGCCGGTGCTGATCAGCACCGGTGATAAAGATATGGCGCAGCTGGTGGATGACAACGTTACCCTGATCAACACCATGACCAACGTGGTGATGGATCGTGCAGGCGTGATCGAAAAATTCGGCATCCCGCCGGAGCTGATCATCGATTATCTGGCGCTGATGGGCGATAAAGTCGATAACATTCCGGGTGTGCCCGGGGTGGGTGATAAAACCGCGACTGCGCTGCTGCAGGGTATCGGTGGTCTGAATGATCTGTATGACAAGCTGGATGATATTGCCGCGCTCGGTTTCCGTGGTTCGAAAACCATGGCGAAAAAGCTGCAGGATAACCGCGACAATGCCATGCTGTCCTATCAGTTGGCGACCATCAAACTGGACGTCGAGCTGGACTGCACACCAGAAAGTTTGCTGAAAAATACCCCAGACCGTGATGCTCTGATTGAACTGTACGGCAAGCTGGCGTTTAAATCCTGGCTGACCGAACTGCTGGAAGGTGGCAACGGCGTGGTGGAAGCGGCGGAAAAAACCGGCGCCAGCGCAGCGTCCAGTGGTGCGAAAACCTCTTCAGTGCCTGCGGCGGATACCTCAGCAGTGACGATTGATCGCAGCCATTACGAAACCATTGTTGATGAAGCGGCGTTTGCCCGCTGGCTGGATAAGCTGCAAGCGGCTGAAGTGTTTGCGTTTGATACCGAAACTGACAGCCTGGACTACATGGTGGCCAATCTGGTCGGTGTCTCATTCGCGGTAGCGGAAGGCGAAGCGGCTTATGTGCCGGTCGCGCATGATTATCTCGATGCGCCGCAGCAACTGGACCGCGACTGGGTATTGGCCCAGCTCAAGCCCATTCTGCAGGATGCACAGCAGGCCAAAGTGGGCCAGAACCTCAAATACGATGCCAGTGTGCTGGCCCGTTATAACATCGAACTGCGCGGTATTAAGCACGATACCATGCTGGCCTCTTACGTTTATAACAGCGTCGGTGGTAAGCACGATATGGACAGTCTGGCACTGCGTTTCTTGCAGCACAGTTGTATTTCGTTTGAGCAGGTGGCCGGCAAAGGCAAAAACCAGCTGACCTTTAACCAAATCGATCTTAAGCAGGCTGCGCCTTACGCGGCAGAAGATGCCGATGTGACGCTGCGTTTGCATCACCGTCTGCAGCCGCTTATCGATCAGGATGAGTCTTTGCAGCGTATCTATCGTGACATTGAAATGCCACTGGTGCCCGTGTTGTCGCGTATTGAGCGTACCGGAGTCCTGATCGATGACATGCTGCTTGGTGCGCAGTCGCAGGAGATTGCTCACAAGCTCGATGAACTAGAGCAGAAGGCGTTTGATATCGCCGGTCAGGAATTTAACCTCAGCTCGCCAAAACAGCTGCAGACCATTTTGTTTGAGCAGATGCAATTGCCGGTGGTGAAGAAGACGCCGTCCGGTACTCCGTCGACCAACGAAGAAGTGCTGCAGGAGCTGGCTCTGGATTACCCGTTGCCGGCCGTGATTCTGCAATACCGCGGTCTGGCCAAATTGAAATCGACGTACACCGACAAACTGCCGAAAATGATTAACCCAAGTACCGGCCGGGTGCACACCTCTTATCATCAGGCGGTGACGGCGACCGGGCGTTTGTCCTCGACCGATCCTAACCTGCAGAATATCCCAATCCGTAATGAGGAAGGGCGTCGTATCCGTCAGGCGTTTATTGCGCCACACGGCTGGAAAATTATGGCTGTCGACTACTCGCAGATTGAACTGCGTATTATGGCGCATCTGTCCGGTGATAAAGCGCTGCTGGAAGCTTTCCAACAGGGTAAAGATATCCACGCCGCGACCGCAGCGGAAATTCTCGGAGTCAGTATTGATCAGGTCAGCAGCGAACAGCGCCGCCGTGCCAAAGCGGTGAACTTCGGTCTGATCTATGGCATGAGTGCTTTTGGCCTCGCCAAGCAACTTGGCATTCCGCGTGGTGAAGCGCAGCAGTATATGGATACTTACTTCGAGCGTTATCCGGGCGTGATGCAGTACATGGAAGATACCCGCAGTACGGCAGCCGAACAGGGCTATGTGGAAACCATCTTCGGACGTCGTCTTCATTTGCCGGAAATTCAGTCGCGCAACGGTATGCGTCGTAAAGCGGCTGAGCGTGCGGCAATCAACGCTCCGATGCAGGGCACGGCAGCGGACATCATCAAGAAAGCCATGCTGCTGGTCGATGAATGGATCGAAGCGGAAGGGGCTGGTCGGGTGAAACTGCTGATGCAGGTCCACGATGAACTGGTGTTTGAAGTCGAAGAGTCAGCTTTGTCCGAAATTGAAAGTAAAGTACAGAATCTGATGGAATCTGCCGCATCTCTGGCGGTGCCTTTAGTGGCTGAATCTGGTCACGGTAACAACTGGGATGAGGCACACTAGACAGAATATCGCCTAATCCACTGAAATATCATGAGCCAGCGCACAGTCGCTGGCTTTTTTTTATCAATAAAAAAGTAAGTGTATTTCAGAAGTTTATGTTGCTTAATAAAAATTTAATGAAAAAAAACTACAAAAGGAGTTCCCATTTGTGACCAATTGTTGTACATTAACTTCCGTAGGGTACAGAGGTAAGATGTTCTATCTTTCAGACCTTTTGTTTCACGTTATTGGATTAGGCTGATTCAGCCGCCCCAGTCACACTTTTGACTGGGGCGTTTTTTATTGGGCCGCGTTTAATCTGAAGCTGCCCGTTTGCTACTCTCTGAACTGATTTTATCCACGTGGTCTGCCTGACCAAGCCCATTCTCCTGCTCTGTCACTCTGCGAACAACGGCGAAAGCCAGTAACCATTTCTGTAATTCATCGTCATTCACACTTTTGGTTATTTCTGCGAGTAAACTAAGCGGATCGGACGGCCGTTTTGTTTCTATCTTGATGATCTATATGGTTTAGTTGTCATTTTTTTCGGTCGGGAAGGTGAGTGAATTTCGTGATCCGGCCATATTGTAATCTGGCGTAAATTAATCAATCCTAGCGCCATAACAATAATTACCTCCTATTTCTCTCCCGTTGCCCCACCAGGATGGTGGGGATTTTTATTTGTGTCCTGGGCCAACTGTTGCTTGTGAAAGCTGTTTTGTTTGAACACGGCGTGGTGCGCAAATACGGCGCGCACTGATTGACGGGCGAAAAAAAGCCCTGCGTGTGCAGGGCAATCAAATAATAAGTGGGCGTAAATTGCAGTTGGTTAGCGTTTACTGCTGTGGATCATCAAACTGCTCGGCTGCGGCTTCCTCGGCGGCCAGCTGTGCCAGCATTGGTGCAAACCAGCTATCGAGTTTGTGACGTAATACATCGACACCGATACCATTGTGGGACGAAAACGCATCCACTTTAACATCGCCGCCCAGCTCCAGCGCATCCTGACGCACTTTCAGTAACTGAGCTTTACGCGCGCCGCTTTTCAGTTTATCGGCTTTGGTCAGCAGCACCTGGACCGGAATGTTGCATTCCACTGCCCAGATAATCAGCTGCTGGTCGAGATCTTTCATCGGATGGCGAATATCCATCAGCACCACCAGACCTTTCAGACAGGTACGCTTTTGCAGGTATTCCCCCAGTGACTGTTGCCACTTTTTCTTCATTTCCAGCGGCACCTGGGCAAATCCATAGCCAGGCAGATCGACAATATGACAGCCTTCGGTCACCTTAAATAGGTTGATCAGCTGAGTACGGCCGGGAGTTTTACTGGTCTTCGCTAAGTTTTTTTGGTTAGTTAACTTATTGAGAGAACTGGATTTTCCAGCGTTTGAGCGTCCTGCAAACGCAATTTCGATACCTTCATCAGCGGGAAGATGGCGAATGTCTGGCGCACTGGTGATGAAATGCGTGTTTTGATAATGAATTTTTACGCTCACTGTTAACTCCATCTCGACTTTGAGTTGTCGATTGATTACTTTTTGGTGAAATTGTGTAATATAACCGTGCTCGGCATAAGGTCGCTTATTGTACCATGAGTGGTACCTTCTGGTACTGGAAGCTTGATAATTATAAATGGAATGTCATGAAGAAATTAGCGCTAATCTTAAGTCTTTTAGCCAGCTGCTCTGCATGGGCCCAAGGCAGCATTGAAGCTGGTAAAGCAAAATCCCAAACGTGTGTTGCCTGCCATGGTGCAGATGGCAACAGTCAAATTACCACTTACCCTAAACTGGCCGGTCAACACGCTAAGTATATTGAGAAGCAGCTGAAAGATCTCAAGCTTGGTATGTCGAGCGGTGGTGCACAAGGCCGTTATGATCCGGTGATGAGCGCGATGGCGATGCCATTGAGCGAAGAAGATATGGCCGATCTGGCTGCCTATTATGCATCGCTGCCGATATCACCGAACTCCACCCCGGAAGACGTGGTAGCAAAGGGCAAGGTGCTGTATACCGCCGGTGATGTGTCCCGCGGACTGACGGCATGTATTGCCTGTCACGGCCCGCGCGGTAACGGCACCGAACTGTCCGGTTTCCCGAAAATTTCGGGCCAGCATGCGGACTACGTCAAAGCCCAGCTGCAAAAATTCCGTGATGATCAGCGCGGTAACGACATGAACGCGATGATGCGTGATGTGGCGAAAAAACTGACCGATGCTGATATCGAAACCCTGTCCAAATATGTCGGCGGCCTGCACTAACCTTTTTGTCCTACACCTGTTCGAGCATTGCTGTTGAAATAACCCCGCCTGGCGGGGTTATTTCGTTTAAGACGGATCGGTTTGAGACGAACGCCGGGATAGGCTGAGTTTGCCATGCCGTGTGTAAGACATTGGCTATAGTTGTCATTTTTATCGGGATTGGTTTTAGGTTAATTGTCTGATTTAAAACATAATAATTTTAGAGTCGGGTGAGGTTAGCAAAATTTGCGCTGGCGCACATTGTGCCGGAGTGCGAAGCGGGTAAAGTAGGGTCATCGGCATGACGCTGAACAGGGAATTCAGACCAGGCAGGTCTCCACGGAGCTGGCGAGGAATGCTGGTAAACGGACAGGGAAACGCTTTACAGGAGTGAAGCGCAACAAGGATGGTTAACTGGTCTTAAGGTAAAGACAGTGACAAGGAATCAGGCGCAGGACGCGCCCGGATACAGGAAGTAATCAGGGATTGCCATAACTCATCAGGATGATGACAAACCACACTTTTTGGCACGGAAAGCCCGAAAAACAAACGGACATTTGGTGCACCATCTGGTGCGACCCGATTTCGTCACTTCAGGTGACGATTTGGAAAGCGACAGGGAAACCTGCCGCTTTTTTTATTTGCGCTGGCTTTTTTTACAAAATCGGCGCGATTTTGTACGATCACTCTCCACTCTACAGCCAGTTTCTGGTATGTTTCGCATCCCCGTTTGAAGGATGTCTGTATGCACCCATGCCCTTTATGTCACAGTAACGACACTCACGCTTACTATGAAGACCAGCACCGTGCGTACCTGCAGTGCCAGCTGTGTCAACTGGTGTTTGTCAATCCGGAGCACCGCCTGGACGCCGTGCGTGAAAAAGCCTTTTACGATTTACATGAAAATGACCCGGCTGATGCTGGTTATCGTCGCTTTTTATCCCGTGTCTGTGATCCGATACTGGCCAGGCTGGCGCCTCAATCTAAGGGGTTAGATTTTGGTTGTGGTCCCGGACCGACGTTGTCCCTGATGCTGGAAGAAGCCGGCCATCAGGTGGCGCTGTATGATGTGTTTTATCATCCAGGGCGCCAGGTGCTGGAGACCAGCTATGATTTTATGACTGCCACTGAAGTGATCGAGCATTTGCACGATCCGGCCCAGGTTTGGCAGCAATGGTTAAATTTAGTTAAGCCAGGTGGCTGGATTGGTCTGATGACCAAGATGGTCAAAAATGTGGACGCATTCGCGACATGGCACTATAAAAATGATCTGACCCATGTGATCTTTTTTAGCCGCCACACGTTTGAATTTCTGGCAGAGCGGGATCAGCTCGAACTTGAATTTATAGGCAATGATGTAATTTTACTGAGGAAACCCCAGTAATGACTCGACAAAAAGAATCAATCAGCAAAACCGGTATCAATGGCGATCTGGTTTTTGCTCGTAAACATAACCGTACTTCTGGTGAGCTGGAAGGGCGTCTGCGCAAAAAACTCAAAAAGCGCAAAGGTCTGAAAACCGGCAGCCGTCACTCGGAGGGCTCGCAGGAAGCGCAGCGTAAAGCAGCGCAGCAGAGCGATCCGCGTCTGGGCAGCAAGAAAAAAATTCCGCTGATTGCCGAAGCGCCAAAGAAACTGAACAAGCAGGAGCGTCGCGCCTCTGCTGAGCAGGAACTGGCGATGCTGGAAAATGATGCGCAGCTGAACGTGTTGCTGGACCGGATCGATAACGGTGAGAAGCTGGGGGCCGGTCTGCAGAAATACGTGGACCAGAAGCTGGATCGGATTGAAATCCTGATGAAGCAGCTCGGTCTGTTTGACGACAGCGAAGAGCTGGAACAAGAACAGCCAGTTGAGCCGGTCGCGAAAGCTAAAACCAAAGCTAAGGCGAAAACGGATGACGATCTGCTGTCGCAGTTCGAAAATCTCGATCTGGATGATTACAAAGACTAAGGTGGCACCATGAACGTAACCCTACTAGCGATAGCTGGCGCTGTGATTATTCTGGGCCTTGCGGCCTATGCGGGTTACCTTTTGTTGCAACTGAAAAAGCAAAAGGAGCTGCTGCTGCAGCACCAGGCTCTGGCGATCGAAAAGCGCAACGCGAATATTTTCGATAACGTCAACATTCTCTGTATGGCGGGGATTCAGGGCCAGTGTGATCTGTCGGAAATCAGCATCCGGGTGTATTGCATTATGGATTATGTCCAAGGTGATAACCGGGTTGATTTCGACCGCGAATTTCCGGCAATCGCCGAGCTGTACCATACGGTAAAAGATATGCCGCGTGGTGAAGCTCGTCAGCAAATGGTGAAGAAGGAGCGCATGCAGCACAACCTGATTCGCCAGAAAGCCGAAACCCGTCTCAACGATGCCATTGTTGAAGAGCTGAAGGCTCTGCAAAAACGTGTTCAGCCGCTGAATAATCAAATCGCGATTCAGATGGTATAAATGATACTCACTCGAAAGAGTGAGTGATCATGCTAGCAGTTTCGAATATTTTGTTCACAAATTCTACGTTTGCCACGCTGCACTCTGCTGTCGTGTGGCAAAATAGCTCGTCACAGCAGAAAATGGAAAGAGTCACACTATGTCGTCGTATGTCGTACCCAGCCAGCAGATCGTTTGGGATCAAGCCAGTTTAGACAAGTACAACTATTCAGGGCCACGCTACACCTCATACCCGACCGCGGTAGAGTTTCATGAAGCGTTTACTATTGCTGACTACGACATGGCGTGTACCCAGTATCCGGACCGCCCGTTGTCGCTCTATGTCCATATTCCGTTTTGTCACAAGCTCTGTTACTACTGCGGCTGTAACAAGGTCATTACCCGTCATGCGCATAAAGCGGATGAGTACCTGGACGTGCTTGAGCATGAAATCCTCCAGCGTGCGTCTCTGCTCGGTGGCCGTCACGTCACTCAGCTTCATTTCGGTGGTGGTACGCCCACTTTCCTGAGCAAAAAACAGATCAGCCGGCTGATGACTCTGCTGCGCGAAGAGTTTGATTTTACAGCGGATGCGGAAATCAGTATTGAGATTGACCCGCGTGAAATTGAGCTGGATGTCCTCGACCATCTGTGTGAGGAAGGCTTCAACCGGGTCAGTATCGGGGTGCAGGATTTCAATAAAGAAGTGCAGAAACTGGTCAACCGCGAGCAGGATGAGCAGTTTATTGTTGATCTGGTTGCGCGTGCCAAACAGCTGGGGTTCCGCTCCACTAATCTGGATTTGATTTACGGTTTGCCTAAGCAGACCCTGGCCAGCTTCAGTGCCACACTGCAGCAGGTGCTGACGATGCAGCCGGGCCGTTTGTCGGTCTTCAACTACGCCCATATGCCACAACTGTTTGCCGCGCAGCGTAAGATTAAAGACGCGGATTTGCCGCCCGCCGAAGAGAAGATGGCGATTCTGCAGTACACCATCAACACGCTGACCGAAGCCGGTTATCAGTTCATCGGTATGGACCACTTTGCGTTGCCGGATGACGAACTGGCGGTTGCACAGCGCAACGGTGTACTGCACCGTAATTTCCAGGGTTATACCACGCAGGGCGAATGTGACCTGGTTGGTTTTGGCGTCTCGGCAATTTCGATGATTGGCGATGCTTATGCTCAGAACCAGAAAGAGCTGAAAACATACTACGAGCAGGTCAATGACATGCGTCATGCGCTGTGGAAAGGGGTGGCTCTGGATAGTGACGACTTACTGCGCCGTGAAGTAATTAAGCAGCTGATCTGTAATTTCAGCCTCGATAAGCAGGCGATTGAGCGCGGTTTTAAGGTGCGCTTTGGCGATTATTTCCGTGAGGATCTGGCTCTGCTGCAAAGCTTTATTGATGATGGACTGGTCAGTGTTGATGAGCGTTTTATTCAGGTGACACCGCGTGGCCGCTTACTGATTCGCAATATCTGTATGTGCTTTGATAAATACCTGCGCAGTCGCGCTCGTCAGCAGCAGTTCTCGCGTGTGATTTAATCTCTCACCACGCTCAAAGTGTGGCGCGCTAAAACAGCAACATGATAAAAAACCAGCGTAGCAACGCTGGTTTTTTTGTCTGTACTGTCGCAGCGGGCGGGGTGCCACCTGGCGGCGAATCAGGCCGATTCAAGCAGCGTCAAGGCCTTGCGCGTCACTTCATGCGCCGCTTTGGTCAGATGCTGTTTTTCCAGGGCATCGGCCAGATAAGCGTAATCGGAAATACTTGCGCGTTGTGACAGCGCCGTTTCCAGATGCTGCTGCGCCAGTTGCCACTGTTGCTCACGCAGATAGAGCTGGCCAAGTGCGCTGTGCGCTTCGGCATTGTTACCGTCACGCTGCAAGGCCTCCTGTAGCAGCACAATCGCCGGATGGCGGTCCGCGAGGTTGAGTTCTGCCAGCAGGCTGTACAGCTCCGCTGAGCGGTGCTTATGCAGGTTTTCCTTAATCAGGGTGAAGGCTTCATGGTCGGCTTTACGTTTAATCAGCTGCTGAATAAACGCCAGCACCAGTTGCGGCTCCGCCTGTTGTTTGCGGCTGAGTCCGTTCCAGTGGCTGATCAGCCCTTCGCTGCCTTGCTGGCTGGCAATGCTTTCCAGTAATCCCTGCTGAGCGGTGGTGGTCAGCGCATCGGCTTCCTGCTGGCTGATATGCTTGGTCTTGACCAGTTTCGGCAGCAGATCAAGCAGCGCTTGCCACTCCTTGCGCTGCAGATAGGTCTGCTTGAGCAGATTGAGCAGCACCGTATTATCCGGATATTGTTGTTGCAGCGCACTCAGCGTGCTTTGTGCCGCCTGCAATTCACCGTCACTGATCTGTTGCTTGGCGCGGGTCAGCTCGACCGCCAGAGTGGCATTGTCCTGTTGGGCGGCCAGCTCCAGATAGTGGTCGCGTTTGCTGCGATCACCCATGCCGTTGGCGGCCTCCGATGCCACCAGGTAGCACAGCAGCGGCATGTCATGATGGTTGGCCCAGCGGGTGACTTTCTTCTCTGCCTGCTTCCAGTCGCCTTCCAGCAGCTTGATGATGGCTTCGTTTGTATAACGACGGGAACGCTTCATCTTACGCACACTGAACCAGTTCCAGGTGGATGAGCTGGCGTAAATCAGCTTCTTCACCACATACTCCAGGGCAAACAGACCGGCCAGGGCAGCAATCACTAAGATAACCAGGGTCGTGACGCTCATTTCAATCGTGTGTTCGGCTACTGAAATCAGCACGTAACCCTGCTGACCGGCATACTGGGTGCCGGCAAACAGGCCAGCGCCGAGCACAATGAACAGAAACAGTAATCTGACCATTATTTCTCCTCCGTCGTCATCGAGCTGATGGAGCGGCGCAGACGTTCACTGATCACGTCACTGAGTTGTTTCTGCGTTTCCAGTTTCACCGGATACTCGACCTGGACCTTCTGCTTGCCCAGTTGTTCAAGCGTGCTACTGAACGCCGTTACCTGGCTGTCATCAAGGTTAAAGAATGAGCCGGACCACTGGGCGGCGGTGGACAGAGCGGTGGTGTACATCTCCTGGTTTTCTGCGTATACCGCTTTGATGGCGGTCTCCAGCTTGGCTTTCAGATTTTCTTTGAGGTAAAAGTGCTGCTCCGGTGACAGCAGGGGCACCACATTACCATCGCGGGTGCGGAAAGTGATGAAGTTATCGGCGAAATCTTTCAGCGATGTCATCAGGTTCTGCTGCCAGTTGTTGATGTCTTGCGAGACCGTTGGTGGCTGTTGTTCAGCCGCGTGCGGCAGAATCGCGTTGGCGAGCGGCAGATGGTCAACCTGCTGCTGCAGACTGATCAGGCGCAGCACCAGACCGTCACGGTCCAGCAGCGGAATGGTCTTTAACTTGGTGATGTCGTTTGCCATTGCTTTACGCAGTGGCGTCAGGCTCGGGTCGTTAAGGGCAGCGATACGCTGGTCGGCACTTTCCATCAGCTGAGTGGCGCTTTCCACATCGTGCTCGAGGAACAGTTTACGCCCGGCCAGTTTGACCAGATAGTCGGCTTCGGCCAGCAGCCAGTCATTAGGACGACGGCCTTTCATGTCGGCGACGGCTACCTGCAGGCTTTCGATGGTTTTCTGCTGCTGGGTCAGCACCACTTCGGCGCGGTGAGTGACTTCATTGGCGTGCTCGACCGCTTGCTGCTTCGCATCGGCCAGTTTTTGATCGATGCTGGCGCGGGTCTGGGCCAGCTCGGTTTGCAGTGCTTTAATTTGCGCCTGGTACTGCGCCTGTTGTTGCTGGCTGTGCAGGGTCAGGCCGCCACCAAACAGAATCGCCAGGACAATCGCAATCGTGCCCAGTTTGACGCCGCGTTTGGCCTGTTTCTCGGTCACGCTTGCCTCACTGTCTGCCGGTTTCGCTGCGGCAGCTTCGCCGTCAGCGTTGGCTGCCTTGGCGCCGTTTGCGTCATGGGCTGAGGTTTGCATACTAGAATCAGCAGCAGGTACGGATGACTGTTCAGGTTCCTGCTGTGGATTATCTTTTTTACTTGTCATTGCTAAGAGTCCTGTGTGTTAAGGCTGGAGAGCCGCCACTAAATCTTGGTTCGCCGCACTTCCTGTGGTCACGACATGGCTGAATCCCAGGCGCTGGGCATCGTGGGCGATTCGGTCACTGGGAACCAGTAATTTCAGACTCAGGGCCCAGTTCAGGTCTGCCCCGGTCAGTTGCGAAACAAAAAACATCAGCTGATGACTGCTGGTGATGACCAGCGTGTCAACCTGCGCCTGTTGCCAGCGAGCCACGCTAGTTGGCGCGCTGAACGGCAAGTCTACACGCTGATACACTTCACGGTAACGTACCATGGCGCCACGAGCACACAGAGTGTCGTAAATCAATTCCCGGCCACCGTTGCCGCGCAGAATTTCGATCCGTTGACCTCGGACATGATGCAATTCCGGCAGAGCGAGCAGATGTTCGCTGTCGCTGATGTCCGGGTAGTGTACTGGTTGCGCACAGACTTTGCTTAAAAGCTGTGCAGTTTTTTGACCAACGGCAAGGTATCGGGGGGAGGCGGGCCATTTCAGTTGCTGAGCGTGGAGAAATTGCTGACTCAGTAACACCGCGTGCTGGCTGACTGCCAGCACGTAATCACAGTGCAGCAGGGCCTGTGGCAGTTGAGGTAAATCGGCACCGGCTTCGATCCCGATCAGGGGCTGGTGCAGGGCAGGGATACCGAGCGCTACCAGTTGCTGACACAGCTCCTTGCCCTGAGTGTCAGGGCGTGTCACCAGAACCGCCATCGCGTTACTCGTGCTCGGCGTACAGCTTGGTCAGAATATCGCGTGCGCCGTCGTCCAGCAGCCGGTTAGCAAGCTCGACTCCAAGGCGTTCTGCATCCTGACGCGGACCGCGGATTTCACCGCGCACAATCAGTGAGCCATCCGGTTCGCCGACCAGGGCGCGCAGCCACAGGTCATCGCCGTCAAGCAGAGCATAGCTGCCGATTGGCACCTGACAGCCGCCTTCCAGGGTCAGGTTCATGGCGCGTTCACACAATACACGGTCAGTGGTGTCGGCGTGACTGAGCGGCGTCAGCAGTCTGCGCAGGCGTTCATCATCGAGACGGCATTCAATACCGACCGCGCCCTGGCCGACCGCCGGCAATGATTGCTCCGGCTCTATCAGGCTGCGGATGCGCTGTTCCAGTTTGAGGCGTTTCAGCCCGGCCGCGGCGAGAATAATGGCGTCATATTCACCGGCATCGAGTTTGCCGAGGCGGGTGCCGACATTGCCGCGCAGCTCTTTGATCACCAGATCCGGACGCGCTTCTTTGAGCTGACACTGGCGGCGCAGGCTGCAGGTACCGACCACGGCGCCTTGTGGCAGCTCATCGAGTGATGTGTATTGGTTTGACACGAACGCATCACGCGGGTCTTCACGTTCACAGATGGTGACCAGGCCGAGGCCTTCGGGGAAGTCGACCGGAACATCTTTCATCGAGTGTACGGCGAGATCGGCGCGTCCTTCGAGCATGGCCACTTCCAGCTCTTTGACGAACAACCCTTTACCACCAACTTTGGCCAGTGGGGTATCCAGAATAATGTCGCCGCGAGTCACCATGGTGACCAGTTCCACTTCCAGACCGGGATGGGCCGCCTGCAGTGCATCTTTGACGTAATGGGCTTGCCACAGGGCGAGTGGACTCTGGCGCGTCGCGATTCGGATTGGGGTGGTAGAGGTCATGATATTCCCGTTTGACAGTCAACAATGGCCTCATCCTACCATTTCGGACAGAAATTTCTCACTACAAGATCACCGCCCGGCGGATTTGCTGCGCGCCGCTGTAACAGCGGTACAAAATTGTGTGATTAGGCTCTCGTTTATAAACTGAGCTATTATTACAAAGCACTGCTTAGCGTGGACACTATGCCGACTCTGAATTTGGCGCATTTTGTTTAATACGACTTTAGTGTTAACCACAGAGCAGATGCTTTACCAACACAAATTAAAGTGTTAAATTGATCACGTTTTGTTGGCTGTTTTGCGCAAAACACAATCAAATTGTGCATTTATGTTTCAATCAAGGGAACTGACCTTGCAGGCTTACACCAAGACCTTATTACAGAGATTAGATAAGCTGAACCGGCAACGCACTGAGCGGGCGCTGGCGCTTATGGATTTACAAGGTCAGCGTGTTTTTCATCTGATCCCGGCCCTGCTGCACTACAACCATCCTCTGATCCCCGGCTATTACGCTGACCAGGTACCGTACGGTATTCACCAGTTTTCTCTGAATGACATTCAGCAACAGTTTGTGGACGATACCGAACTGACCCTTGGCCAGCCGCTGCTCAGCGCCGCCCAGCCAGAGATTTTAGGTCTCTATACAATGGGCAGTACTTCATCGATCGGTCAGAGTACCTCGAGCGATCTCGATATCTGGGTGTGTGTGGAGGCGGACATGGATTGCGACGCGCGTGACTGCCTGAGCAATAAATGTTTACTGATCACCGACTGGGCGAAAAGTCAGGGTGTGGAAGCCAACTTCTTTATCATGGATGAAGAGCGCTTTCGTCATAACCAGTCAGATGAGATGACCGGCGAAAACTGCGGTTCGTCCCAGCACTTACTGCTGCTGGATGAGTTCTACCGTTCGGCGGTACGTCTGGCCGGCAAACGCCTGCTGTGGCAAATTGTGCCACCGGAAATGGAAGAGTGCTACGACGAATACGTTAAGCAGCTGTGCAGCAACGATTATATTGATTGCAGCGAATGGATCGACTTTGGTCGCCTTAACCGGATTCCGGCCGAGGAGTACTTTGGTGCCAATTTATGGCAGCTGTATAAGAGTATCGATTCGCCGTATAAATCGGTACTGAAAGCGACTCTGCTTGAGGCGTATTCGTGGGAGTACCCGCATACCCAACTGCTCAGTATTGATACCAAGCGTCGCTTCTTCGCCCATGAGCCGGATCTGTACAGTATGGATGCCTATTATCTGATGCTGGCCAAGGTGACCTGTTACCTGGAGCGGATTGGTGATCACGCCCGTCTCGATTTGGTGCGGCGCTGTTTCTATCTTAAAACCCACGAAAAGCTATCCCGTGAACCGGGTGTCGGCTCGGTAGCCTGGCGCCGAGAAGCGCTGAGCGAGATGGTGCAGCACTGGCACTGGGATAAAGCGACGCTCGAAGAGCTCGACAATCGGCGTAACTGGAAAGTGGAGCAGGTCAAAGGGGTGCACCATGCGCTGCTGGATGCGCTGATGGTCAGTTACCGTAACCTGATTCAGTTTGCACGGCGCAATGATATTACCTCGGCCATCAGTCCGCAGGACATCTCGATTCTGGCGCGTAAGCTGTATGCTGCCTTTGAGGTGTTGCCGGGTAAAGTCACGTTACTCAATCCGCAGATTTCGCCGGACTTACATGAGCCCGACCTGACCTTTATCGAAGTCTGCCCGGACCGGACGAACAAGGCGGGCTGGTATCTGTATAAACAGCCGCTGGTGGCACATCAAATCATCGGTCAGCCCTACCTGGAGCACAATGAATATCTCAGTAAGTTGGTCGCGTGGGCGTTTTTCAACGGCCTGATCACTGAGTCGACCCGTTTGCACTCTGTGGTGCGTGAAGCACATCTCGATATCGACAAGTTCTATCAGATGATGAGTGACTTGCGTAACACTTTCTCGCTGCACAAACGTCGTCCGACCATGGCAGCGCTGGCGAGTCCGTGTGAAATCAGCCAGCTGGCGATGTTCATTAATTTCGAGAATGACCCGACGGTGGAGCTGAGCGGCAAGTCGCTCAAAGTGGATCTGAAGAACGCTGACATCTTCAGTTTTGGTTGTGAGCAGCAGTGCCTGGTGGGCAGTGTTGATCTGGTCTACCGCAATTCGTGGCAGGAAGTGCGTACTCTGCATTTTAAAGGCGAGACCGCGATGCTGGATGCCCTGAAAACTGTGCTGGGCAAAATGCATCAGGATGCTTTGCCACCGGAGTCGGTGGACGTGTTCTGCTACAGCAAAAACCTGCGTGGGGTGATGCGCAATCTGGTTTATCAGTTACTGGCGGAATGTATCGATCTGCGCCTCAAACCGGTCGAGCAGGAAAAACGCCGCCGCTTCAAAGCGCTGCGTATCGGTACTCAGATGTACGGTCTGTTCTTCGAACGGCGCGGCGTGTCGGTGCAACGTCTGGAAAACTCGGTCGATTTCTACCGCAGTATTTCCACCAATAAGCTGAAAGGCTCACCGCTGCTGATGCTGGACAGGGATCAAGATTATCAGCTGCCGGATGTGGTTGACGGTTTTGCCAGTGAGGGGCTGGTGCAGTTCTTCTTTGAAGATACTGAAAAAGGCTTCAACATCTATGTGCTGGATGAAACCAACCGGGTGGAGATATACCACCAGTTCAGCGGTGAGAAAGATGACATGATTGCCAGCGTGAACAGCTTCTATACCTCAGTGCGGGATGATAACCAACTGGCAGCGAAACTGATTAATTTCAACCTGCCGCAGTATTATCAGATAGTGCATCCGGAAGAGGGCGCAAGTTACGTGGCGCCGTATCGTAACGATTCGGCGGTCTATTCCAGACCTTCCAAAGCAGTCAATGTCTGAACGCAGTACAGAAAATTGACGATAAAAAAAGAGCACCTCAGGTGCTCTTTTGCGTTTCATTCCCAGTCGATACTTTCGCCGGCGTGTTTTTCACACTCCTGTTTGACCATGGTGAAAAATTCGCTGCCGGTTTTTGAGCAGATCCACTGTTCATCGTGCCACTGAAAATGAAAACCACCGGATTTGGACGCCAGCCAGATTTCTTTCATCGGTTCCTGACGGTTGATAATGATTTGGCTGCGGTCTTCAAATTCCAGTGTCATCACGTTGCCACTGGTCTCGTAGTCGATGTCCGCGCCGGAATCATCAATGGCTTCTTCAATGATTTGCATTTGGCTGTCCACCAGTTGATGAAATTCAGTCTCGTTCATCCTGTCTATCCTATTGCTTTTCCTGATTGTGGTGCGATTATAGGGGGCATTGATTCAATAAGCACGATATGCAAAATGAAAAAGTCCATCACCGCACTGTTTTTGTTGTCCGTTATGACGCTGGCAGGCTGCGGTCAAACAGGCCCGCTGTACATGCCTGATGATGCTCAAAAGAGCGAACAAAGTCAGTAAATTCAAACAATTAGATTAAGGGAAAGTATTTTGGATTACTTCAATTATCAGGATGATGGCCAACTTTGGGCGGAAAACGTTTCGCTGTCTCAATTGGCTGAGAATTACGGTACACCTCTGTATGTGTATTCTCGCGCGACTCTGGAGCGTCACTGGCACGCCTTTGACAAGTCGGTCGGCGATCATCCCCATCTGGTATGCTACGCAGTGAAAGCCAACTCGAACCTTGGGGTGCTCAACACTCTGGCTCGTCTTGGCTCAGGGTTTGATATCGTATCCGGCGGTGAACTGGAGCGCGTAATCGCAGCAGGTGGCGATCCGGCCAAAGTGGTTTTTTCCGGCGTGGGTAAAACCGCGGCAGAAATGAAGCGAGCGCTGGAGCTTAACATTAAGTGCTTTAATGTTGAGTCGGAGCCGGAGCTGGTTCGTCTTAACGCGGTTGCCGGTGAACTGGGCGTGAAAGCGCCGGTGTCACTGCGTATTAACCCGGACGTGGATGCCAAAACTCACCCTTATATCTCTACCGGTCTGCGTGATAACAAATTTGGTATCACGTTTGATCGCGCTGCGGACGTGTACCGTCTGGCTCAGGGTATGGATAACATCAGCGTGCACGGCATTGATTGCCATATCGGTTCACAGCTGACTGAAATCGACCCGTTTATTGATGCGACGGATCGCCTGCTGGCGCTGATCGACAGCCTGAAAGCGGAAGGTATCCACATTAAACACCTGGATGTCGGTGGTGGCCTCGGGGTTGTGTATCGTAACGAACTGCCACCTCAGCCATCAGAATACGCTAAAGCTCTGCTGGCACGACTGCAAAATCATCAGGATCTGGAACTGATTTTTGAACCGGGCCGGGCGATTGCGGCCAACGCCGGTGTACTGCTGACCCGCGTGGAATTCCTTAAGCATACTGAGCACAAAAACTTCGCTATCATCGATGCAGCCATGAACGATCTGATGCGCCCGGCGCTGTACCAGGCGTGGCAGGATATCGTGCCGGTCGCACCGCGGGAAGGCTCTGCGCTGACCTATGACCTGGTGGGTCCTGTATGCGAAACCGGTGACTTCCTGGGTAAAGATCGTGCGCTGGTGCTTGAGCAGGGCGACCTGCTGGCAGTGCGTTCTGCCGGTGCGTATGGTTTTGTGATGTCGTCTAACTACAACACCCGTACGCGAGCGGCTGAGGTGATGGTGGATGGCGATAAAACCCATTTAGTGCGCCAGCGTGAAGAGCTGTCTAGTCTGTGGGCACTTGAGAGTCTTCTGCCGGAGTAAAGTGACGCATTATGCATTTCCATTTTTCTAAAATGCACGGTTTGGGTAATGACTTTATGGTCGTGGACTGCATTACCCAGAACGTCTTCTTCTCCCCTGATCTGATCCGCCGTCTGGCGGATCGTCATACCGGGGTGGGTTTTGACCAGCTGTTGGTGGTTGAAGCGCCTTATGATCCGGAAACGGATTTTCACTATCGAATTTTCAATGCCGATGGCAGCGAAGTCGAGCAGTGTGGTAACGGCGCGCGTTGTTTTGCCCGCTTTGTACGCATGAAGGGGCTGACCAATAAGTACAGCATCAGCGTCAGTACCAAGAAAGGCAAGATGGTGCTCAATGTCGAAGACGATGACCAGATCACCGTTAACATGGGAGTGCCGGAGTTCGAACCGAATAAGATTCCGTTCCGTGCTAAGCAGACCGAAAAGACCTACATTATGCGCGTTGGTGAGCAGACTCTGTTCTGTGGGGCGGTCAGCATGGGTAACCCGCATGTGGTGACCGTGGTCGATGATGTCAAAACCGCCAATGTGGAAACCCTGGGCCCGCTGCTGGAGTCGCATGAGCGTTTCCCTGAGCGGGTTAATGCCGGTTTTATGCAGGTCGTAAGCCGTAATGCGGTCAATCTGCGTGTCTATGAACGCGGTGCCGGGGAAACCCAGGCCTGTGGCAGCGGCGCTTGTGGCGCGGTTGCGGTCGGCATTGTTCAGGGCCTACTGGATGAAACCGTCACGGTCAGTTTACCGGGCGGCTCTCTGGTGATTAGCTGGAAAGGACCGGGTAAACCGCTGTTTATGACCGGCCCTGCAACCCATGTTTTTGACGGTCAGCTGTCTTGCTAACGAGGATTTGTTTTGTCACAACTGCAAGCCGATGCACTGACGGCTGAAGTCGTTGCTGAGTATCTGAAAGACCATCCCGATTTCTTCCAGCAGCGTCCTGATCTGGTTGATCAAATGGCCCTGCCGCATCAGCAGCTCGGGTCAGTGTCTCTGGTTCATGTTCAACTGGCGCGTCAGCGCCAGCGGATTGAAGAGCTGGAGGAGGAGATCACCACTCTGATGTCGCTGGCTGCGAATAATGATCGCACGTTTCATGAGTTTATGGACCTGCAGGAGCAGATTCTGCAATGTTCTCATCTGCATGCGGTATGCCGGGCGATAGAGACCAAAGCACAGCTGCTGGGGCTGAAAGCTTACGTCCGCCTGCTGGACCACCCTCATCCGCGCTATACTTGGTCTAAAGAGCAGTGGCAGCGTTTTTCTACCAACCATTTCAACGGCAAAAGCGCCTATCTGGGCCGCTTGCGTCAGGCTGATCGCCAGCTGCTGTTTGGTGAAGACACGTCCGCTCCCGAGATGGGGTCGTATGTCGTGTTGCCTTTGGTGCAGCGCAGTGCGCAGGGGGTACTGGCGTTTGCCAGCGAAGATGGCGGCCACTTCCAGCCTTGTATGGATACCTTGTTCCTGCGTCATCTGGCGCTGGTGCTGTCCCATCTGATCGAAATTTTACCCTGGCAGGTGAACGAGCATGACCGAATCAGTCACCCCACTGCCTGATAGTCTGATCAGGCCGCTGGAACGATTCTACGAATATTTGCGCAGCGAGAAAGGCCTCAGCCTGCACACGCAGCGCAATTATAAACAGCAACTTGGTGCCATGGCTGAGCATTTGTGCCAGTTGGGTGTCCGTCACTGGCAGCAGGTCGATGCCGGCTGGGTACGCCAGCTGGCCAGTAAAGGGATGCGTGATGGCATGAAAGCCAGCAGCCTGGCGACCCGCCTCTCTTCCCTGCGCAGTTTTTTCGACTTTCTCATCCTGCGTGGTGAGCTGAGTGCCAATCCGGCCAAAGGCGTATCGGCGCCGCGTAAGCAGCGTCCGCTGCCGAAAAATCTTGATGTCGATGAAATGGCGCAGCTGCTGGAAGTCGACGAAGATGACCCGTTGTCCATCCGTGACCGTGCGATGATGGAGCTGATGTACGGCGCCGGTTTGCGTCTGGCGGAACTGGTGGCGATTGATGTGCGCGATATCAGCCTGCGCAGCGGTGAAATCCGGGTGCTGGGTAAAGGCAACAAAGAGCGTAAAGTCCCGTTTGCCGGCCAGGCCAAAGAGTGGGTTGGCCGATGGCTTAAAGTACGCAGCGCGCTGCTCAAAGGTCCGGAACCGGCTCTGTTTATCTCCAAACTTGGGGGGCGGATTTCCCATCGCAGTGTGCAGAAACGTATGGCGGAGTGGGGGCAGAAACAATCGGTCGCCAGCCATATCAGCCCGCATAAACTGCGCCACTCGTTTGCCACTCATATGCTCGAATCGAGTAATAATCTGCGTGCCGTACAGGAGTTGCTCGGCCACGAAAATATTTCCACCACCCAGATCTATACCCACCTCGACTTTCAACATCTGGCTCAGGTATACGATCAGGCTCACCCACGCGCCCACAAAAAATCCAAGGAGTAACGGATGCTGATTTACCGCACACTGTCGCCGATTCAGGCAATGACCTTTGACCTCGATGATACGCTGTATGATAACCGTCCGGTTATCCGCCATCTGGAGCAGCAGGTGACCTTGTGGTTAGCGCGTGAACATCCGGTAACGGTGACGCGCAGTGCCGACTGGTGGCAGGCGGTGAAGCGTAAAGTGGTTGAACAGGATGCCTGGCTGAAAAATGACGTGTCATTATGGCGTTTGGTGCAGATCCGCACCGCATTGATGGAGCTGGGGTATCAGCGCCCAGCTGCGCAGCAGGCAGCCGAAGCCGCAATGGCTGAGGTGTTGCGGCTGCGCAATCTGGTGGATGTCCCGGCTGAAACTCACCAAGTGCTGAGCGAACTTGCCGCACGCATGCCGCTGGTGGCGATTACTAATGGTAACGTGGATGCGGAAAAAATCGGTTTGAGCGGCTATTTTAAACAAGTACTGCGTGCCGGTCCTGACGGATATGCTAAACCGCATGCGGATATGTTTAATCAGGCGCGGGAGTGTCTGGATTTACCGGCCAGAGCGATTTTGCACGTCGGTGACCATCCGGTGACGGATGTGCAGGGCGCGCGCCTCAATGGCTTTCAGGCCTGTTGGTATAACGATCAAGGTCTCAACCCGCGTGTAACGCCGAAAACAAAACTGTTACCGGATGTCGAAATCCATGCTTTGTCTCAACTAAAACAGTTAATTATCTGAATAAACATTGTTTTTTGTAAGTGTGATAATTAACTTATTTAGCAGTATCGATTATTGTTATGGGTTTGTGGGCTCACCTTTGTTCTCGTGATGAGTTAGTTGGATGATATGTTAACCGCGTCGCTTTTTATCCCTTTAGATCAGTCTCCGGATCAGAGGCTGGCTGATTTTTCATTCTCGGCGCAAGGTTCATTACTTATTCAGTTGTTTTCCTGCGAAAGCCCGAGCCAGGTTGAGTGCCTGGCACAACAGCTCAAGCGCAAGTTTCCTCAGGCCACCATTATTGGCTTCAGTAGTGGTCAGGTGATCGAACAGGGAGACATTCATCACCAGGGCACTTTGCTGCTGTTTACCGATTTCCATTCCACCCGCCTCAGCTGCGCCCTGACACGTTATTCCGATAATCCCTCCGGTGATACGCAAGTGCTGCTGGAACGCATCGCAATAGAAGCGGATACGTGCGCCATTTTGTGCTTCGCTGCTTATCTGGAAATGGGGCAGCGTTCCGAGCGGGTACGGGCATTTAATCATCTGGCTCCGGGCCTCACTGTTGCTGGTGGTGCGGCCAGTGAAACCGAACGCGGACGTTGGGTGTTACTCGATACCGAGACTTATCAGAACAGTATGGTGGCGGTGGCGCTGCACAGTTCGCAGCTGGAGCTGATCACGCAGGCTTACATCGAGTGGAACCCGATCGGGCGTCATTTCCGCGTCACCGAAGCGCAGGGGAATACTGTCTATCGTCTTAACGGCGAGCCAATCCAGGCAATCTACAACCGCTATCTCGGTGATGGTCAGTCAGTAGCGCTGGAAATGCTGCATAATTTTCCGTTGATTAAAGGCGATCTTGAGCAGCAGGATGTGTATGTGCCGCTCTATGAGCAGGACTCGGGTCTGGTGTTCAGTAAGCCGCTCGCGGTCGGGGATGAAGTACGGTTTAGTTTCGATCACCCGTCGATGACGCTGGAGCAGGTTTATCTCGGCGCGCAGCAGTTACGCAGTTTCCAGCCACAGCAAATCTGGGTTTACAACTGTATCTCACGGCTCGATTTTATCGAGGATAATCAGGAACTGTTACCACTGCAGGCGGTGGCTGAGACCCATGGCAGCTACTGCATGGGTGAGCTGTGGCATGATGGTCAGTTGCTGCGTTCGATGAGTCACAGTCTGACTTACATCGCGCTGCGGGAAGGAGCTAAGCCTGCCGCCGAGCCTGAACCATTTAGCTTCGGCCATCATGACGTGATTGCACCGTTGTTCAGTCTGATCCGTAATTCGCTCAGTGATTTGGATGAGGTTAACCACAACTTATCGCAAAAAATCCAGCGTCAGGCGACGATGATGACCGCCAGCTACCGGATGGATCCGCGTACCGGTTTGCCGAACCGGGTGGTCCTGCGTGAGAAATTACTGCGTATGAGCGACGGCGATCATCTGCTGGTGCTCAAACTGACCAACTTTAATCAAATCAACGAGAAGTATGGTTACCGGGTTGGTGACAAACTGCTGCAGGATCTGAGCAGTCACTTTCAGCATTATTTGCAGCAGCATCTGCCGGGGCGCAGCGAGCTGTTTGCGATCGGGGTCGGCGAGTGGGCCACGATATTCGCCAGTGCCGCCGATGCCGACTTTATTCATCTGACTTTTTCAAAGTTTGTTGATCAGCTTGAGCATGTCAACTTCGAACCGTTCGGCCTGCCGGAAGTGGATTATGTTTCCGTATCCCTGTGTGCTGGCCTGGTCAGCCGGCGCGATTTTGCTGACAAAACCGCTGATGATCTGCTATTGCGCGCGATAGAAGCTCGCCGCGATGCATATAAGCACAATCGCCATTTCTGTAATGCCAACCGCCTGCGGGCACAGGATGAAGTCCGCCAGGAACGGCTGGGATGGCTGTCCTGTGTCAGCCGCGCAGTGTTGAATGACAATGTGCTGGTGTATGCGCAGCCACTCTACCATGCTCACAGTCATCAGCTGGCTTCTTATGAGTGTCTGGTGCGGATTGAAGATGAAGGTGAAGTGATTTTACCGGGGCGCTTTTTACCGATTATCGAGGGTACCCACCTCTATAACCGTCTCAGCCGGCAGATGATTAGTCGTACTTTTGAGCTGATGCGTCATCGCAGTGAAGGATTTTCGATCAACCTGTCTCCGCAGGACTTCATGAGTGAACGCACCCTTATCCATCTGGAAGAGGCGATCAAATCGCTGCCCAATCCACAGCGGGTCGGACTGGAAGTGCTGGAAACCGAACAGATTACCGACTACGGTCATATGATTGATGTCTGTAATCAGTTCCGTGCCCTGGGCGCCAGTATCATTGTTGATGATTTCGGTTCCGGTTATTCCAATATCGATGAAATCGTTAAGCTTGAGCCGCAGGTGATTAAGCTCGACGGTAGCCTGATCCGCAACATTGACCAGGATGTGAAACAGCGCCGTATCGCCCAGCAGCTGGTTAAGTTGTGCCAGGTGCTGAATGCCAAAACTGTGGCTGAGTTTGTTCACAACCAGGACGTGTGTCGTATCAGTGAAGAGATGGGCGTCGACTTTCTGCAGGGCTTCTATCTGGGAGCGCCCGAGCGGCTGAAGAAATAGGTGCCTGAGCGGTACTGTCTGCTGACCTGGGCGCAAGAGCGGCAAGAGAAGCCGCTCATCCTGCGATGCAACCCTGGATTAATTCCCGCCGCCTGACCAGCGGTGGCCGCTTTTGTCGGCCTGAAACACCTGCATAAACTCAGTGAAAAAGCGCATCAGCTGAGCGGCATTGTCCGCTTCATCCAGCAGCTGCAGCAACTCACAGCCCACTTCCAGTGTACACAGATGTCCGTCACTTTGATTGCGACGCAGCTGATAAGCCGACTGCTGCTGCGGCATCAGCTGCATGCGCGGCAGAGTGTCCAGCCACGGACTTTTCCGCACCATTTTTTTCGCTTCCTGCCAGGTGCCGTCCAGCACAATAAAGTGGGGCTGCTGTGCGGCGCGGCGCGCCTGATGCAATACCTGCTGCGGGCTCAGACTCTGTTCATCCGGGTAAACCAGCACTGAATACAGGTTCGGATCAGCGATTCTTTGCTGCAGGCCGGACGAAGGTTCGACCCGGCTCCAGCCAAAGTCCTGGCAGCCGGGGACGGCCGCTCGTAACCAACGTCCGGTATTGGTATCACGCTGGTACTCACTCTCGTGCATCAGCAGTGATAAATGCAACTGGCTGCGCAGTTGCGGAATGCGATCGCAGAGACATTGATGCCGCAGTCCGCAGTTGGTGCAGGCACCGCTCACAACGCCACACCGGACTGATGTGGCGACAGACCGTCAGCAAACAGGGTGACACTGCTGCTGTCTTTGCTGTTGGCCGGCTGGGCGGCACTCGGGTTGAGCGGATAGCTGATGCCATTGTACTGCAGGCGGTGTACTGCGGCGTTAGCGCCGCCGCCGCGCACCGGCAGCAATAGATCTTGCCAGCCATGAGAACTGCTGTCGGCGACCTGGAACGGGGTATTGATCAGGGTAATACGGCTGTTAAAACGCCATTCCTGCTGTTGGTACTCAAATACCAGCAGGGTACAACCGCCGGAGCCGCACCAGTCCAGCTGAACCAGCAGTTCGGGCTTGGCATCACCGTTTAAGTCGTATTTCAGCCAGCGATAGTGACTGCCTTCGGTCGCGGTGTCATGCAGGGCGAAGTAGCGTCTTACGGCCTGGTCGACGTCCTCTTCAAAGCGGTCACTGGATACCAGTTGCGTAGTGTGGTCAATGACCTGCTTATCGGATCGCAGTGAAGCGTTATCTGCGGAGTACAGCACCAGGCCGCCATCGTTGATCGGATAAACCAGACTACCGACTTGTTCATGGGTGGCGGTGAGACGGTTCCCTTCGCGGGTGAAAATCCGTTGTGACAACAGATACTGCTGCTGGTGGCGGGTCATCACGACCTGGACCTGCTGGCCGCTCAGTTGCTGCCAGTAGCCGCTTTCAACCGTATCGGCACTGCCGTCAGAGTAGTGGTAGCGCGTGGTGGCGCTGTGGTCGCCATTGAGGTTGAGTGTCACACTGAATCCGTTACTGTGTGTCGCGCTGGCAAAATAGGTGCCGGTCCAGCCCAGTGTGGCATCCTGGTTGCCAAGGGTAGCGCAGCCACGGTACTCACCGCCGTTCAGTTCCAGTTCGGCCTGCCAGCTATACAGGGTATCGCTCATATTATCTGAACAGGTGCCCCGGGTCAGACTGAGCTCACCGCCGTCAAACTGGTAATGACGGACTTGTTCGCTGATATCACGCTCTTCAATCGTAAAGGTCTGTTTTTCTCCGCCGACAGGCTGGAAGGTTAGCCCCTGGCTGCTGAAACTCATCGACCAGAAAGGTTCCGTGCCGAAGGCGCGGGTCGGGGTGGAGACCAAATCGCAGCGATCCGGGTTTTCTGCACTGAGGCGGTTTATCTGCTGCACGACAAAGCGCGCGGTGTAATCGCCGTTGTAACCGGTCTGGCTGGGGGGCGCCAGGTAACCAATCATTTCCCCATACATGATCTGATACGGCGACTGATTGAGCGCCATGGCTTGCTGACTCATCTCCTCGGGTAGATCAAGCCACAGTTGCTGCTGGCTGCCGCACGGGGTGAAGGAGCGCACCTGATGACCGAGTACGACCTGGCCGCGCAGCACAAAACGCTGCGGATGAATAGAGTCGGGCCGGGTCAGGCTGGCCTGCGGTGCCGGCTTGTCAGCCGGTTGGCCGGAAGGTGTGCCGGCACAGGCTTGCAGCAGGGCGGCGGTCAGGATTGCGGCTGGGATTGTCAGCGCCTTCATGTTATATCTTCCTTGTGACAGAACATTAAACGGATTTCATTATGGCATACTGGCTATTCAAAACAGAACCAGACACGTTTTCTATTGACACTCTGCGGACACAAAAGGTTTCCTGCTGGGACGGTGTGCGCAATTACCAGGCACGGAATATGTTGCGTGATGAGGTTAAAATCGGTGATTTGGTGCTGATTTATCATTCATCGTGCAAGAATGTCGGCGTGGTCGGGATAGCCAGAGTGGTGCGTGAAGCGTATCCGGACCATTTTGCATTTGACCCGGAGAGTGACGGTTTTGACCCCAAATCTTCACCAGATAACCCGCGCTGGGTGATGGTGGATATTGAGTTTGTGCGTAAAACCGAGCGCCTTATCTCACTGGCCGTGCTTAAGGCGATGCCTGAACTGAGCGAATTACCGCTGGTTAAGCGTGGTAATCGCTTATCGGTGATGCCGGTCAGTGAGTCTGAGTGGCAGGCGATTTTAACCAAAGAGGCCTGGCCCAAATAGACATTTCCCCCCCAGGAATGACCCGGTTAAGCGACGCCGTTAAAGCAAAACAGGCAGCCCGGGCTGCCTGTTGATGTGGAATAACTGGTCGCGGGTCATACCGCCTTGGGTTCAGCGGCCGTGGTTACAGCAGATGCTGCTGCAGGTAGTGCGCCACGGCATCATCGGCATGGCTGCCAATCACTTCATTGTCAGGCAGAGCGCGGAAGACTTTTTCATGCGCCGTACCCATCACCAGACCTTTGCCTGCCATGGCCAGCATTTCGGCATCATTCATACCGTCGCCGAATGCGATGCAGTGGTCCAGGGTCAGCCCCAGAGATTCAGCCACTGCCTGCAGTGCATGGCCCTTAGACACACCGGCAGACATCACTTCCAGACACCAAGGCGTTGAAAAAGCTACATTGAGCTCATCACCAAATTGCTGATTGATGAGTGTTTCGAATCGAGTCAGCAGTTCATGATCGCGTTCTTCATGGGTGAAGAAGATTTTGGCAATGCCGTCGGTCGGTGCGTTATCGGCATCAAACTGTTGCGACGCAAAGCCCGATTCTTCGTGGAACTGACGCAGCAGTTCATTCTCACGACTCAGCAGCCAGTCATCGTTGCGGTACAGGTGGATATACAGTCCCGGCTCGTTTTTCACCAGGTTGATGATCGCCTGCACCCGCTGCGGCGGGACATTCTTGCTGTACATTTCACGGTTGTCCTGGTCGTGAACCCGGGCACCGTTCGAAGTAATCATGTAGGCCGGGATACCGGCGATCTCGCGGATTCCAGCGACATCAATGTGGTGACGACCAGTGGCAAAAATGAACGTGTAGCCTTGCTGATGAAGCTGTTGCAGGGTCTGCTTGGCAAACGGGCTCAGCTGGTGGTTCGGTGCCAGCAGCGTGCCATCCAGATCGGAAGCGACGATGCGAAACGGGGATGGATTACGTTCAGTAGTCATATAACTCTCTTGATCACAGTGGAAACAGGTCGAAGACGGTGCGCGCTTCTGGTCATCCAGTTTACGCGATGCGAAAGAGGAAAAAGAGGGTAAAACTAAGCGGACAAAATTTCCTCTATTTGTCCGCTCCTGTCGCTGCTAACCAGCGTGTGTCTGTTCGGCTTTGGCGAAATGAGCCAGCATGGCATCGAGAGCCTGATTGCGATACGGGTCTCGTTCAAACAGCACTTCATGCCGGGCTCCGGCGATGACCTCAATGCTGCTGGCCGGATTGGTGCGCGCCAGTTTGGTGATAAAACGGACCTGGGCTGCATTGCTGACAATCGTGTCTGCTTCGGCTTGCAGTACTAAGGTCGGGATGCGGATCTGCCGCGTCAGCTGGATACACTGTTTGGCGGCCATCAGACCCTGCCATACCCAGCGTGTGCTCGGGCCGCCCAGCTTAAGTTCGGGTTTTTGTTCGTACAGCTCGCGAAACCAGCGATAGCGTACCTCACTTTGGGTCAGCGGGTTGATTTCAAAAGGTTTCGCATAGTAGGCGCTGTAGCCCGGCGCATAAGTCGGCTTACGGTAGAGAGCGGTCATGAACTGGGTCAGCGGCATGGCGACCGGGCGCAGTTGCCACGGCATGCTGACACCAAACATCGGAGCACTCAGTGCCATGGCACTGAAATCATGATGGGGATGCGTCTGGACGTAGCGGGTAACCACGGCGCCCCCCATTGAATGCCCCAACAGAAAACGCTGCTGGTAACGGCGCAGATCCCACATGGCCACTAATCCGGACAAATCCTGCACATAGTCATCAAACTCGCCGACAAAGCCCATTTCCCGCTCTTCAATCAGGCGGTCCGACAGCCCCTGGCCACGATGGTCATAGGCATAAATGTCGTAACCCAGCTGAAACAGATCATAAAACAGCTCCTGATACTTCCAGGCTGACTCGATACGCCCATTTACGACGACAATCACTTTATCGTGTGCGGGATCGGTCAGTGAACACCAGAAGAGTCGGGTGTTATCAAACGAGCGGTAGTAACCTTCATTGCGTGTTTGCCATAAATCAGCGACAGGGTGGTGGATTGCATACTCAAAGTTTGACTCTTGCGTATAGGTTGAGGCCATAACACTTGCTCAGTTACATCTTCTGGTTGGTGGGCGGAAACAGGTTTTACTGCGGTTAGAATAAGCGAGTTGCGAGGAAATGCAATGGCTATACAATCCGGGGTGGAGCAGAGAGCGTAGGCCCGTTGATCGCGGCACGCCAGTCATGCCCTCCACCGTTCCGATTAAATGAATTTTTTGTGATGAGCAGGTGACGCGCATTGACGCGTGTTTTTTTATACTTAGGATATGCGGATATTCGCATGTATTTGAGGTGAGTGATGCTACCGCACCAATTTTTTAAACTGCTGGCCGATGAGACCCGTCTGCGCTGCCTGTTGCTGATCGCACGTGAGCGGCGCTTGTGCGTCTGTGAACTGACTTATGCGCTGCAGGAAAGTCAGCCTAAAATTTCCCGCCACCTGGCTCAGTTGCGGCAAAGTGGGGTTCTGCTGGATGAACGTCAGGGACAATGGGTGTTTTACCGTTTGTCACCGGCGCTGCCAGCCTGGTTGCAGACAGTGATTGACGGTTTGCAGCAGGCCGACAATCTGCAGCAGCAATATGTACGAGACAGTGAACGGCTGCAGGATATGGCGGAGCGTCCTTGCTGTTAATCAGTTTAGAATAATAAGTCGTTGGTAAGGTTAGGGAGAACAATAATGAACCAGACAGGGAAAAAGCCCCCGCTCGCACAGTCGGGATATGGCGTGTTGGCGCCGTTTGCGGAGGGGCGAGTATGACCCATCCAATCTGGGAGCTGGCGGTGGAAAAGGCGGCGTTGGTGCTGATGCCGTGCCCGGGCACCCGGCAGGTCACCTTATTAGATAGCCTGAAACAGCTTAAACAAAGTGGTGTGACCGTGATCGTCAGTGCGATAACCCGTGAAGAAATGACCGCAAAACAGGTCGAATCGCTGGGTCAGACCGCGCAGGGTTTAGGGCTGGGCTGGATCCATTTGCCGATTGAAGACAACAGTGTGCCCAGCGCGTTGTTTACTGAACATTGGCCGACGGTGAGCGTGCAGCTGCGTGCTGCACTCAAACGAGGCAATAAAGTGGCGTTGCACTGTATGGGAGGCTCCGGCCGCACCGGACTGCTGGCGGCGCATGTCTTACTCGATTGTGGTTGGCCGCTGACACAGTGTATCAGTGACATTCAGGCGCTACGCCCCGCTGCCTTTTCAAGTGCACAGCAGCGAGCGTACATTGAGCAGGTGGCGACAAGTCGTTAATCGGGTTTTAGGGTTACCATGATCCAAAAGCTAGTCAGGCAGTACCAAGGTAAAGGGACTGCCTGACTTTCGGGCGGCAAACATAGGTTCTGGCGGCAAACATAGGTTGTTCAGGCCATATCAGGCGACTGGCCACCCGTCTTTGGGTGTCTTGGGCTTGAGCAGGGTGGCCAGCCTTAATCGTCACCTCACTGCCTGCCTGAGGCGGTGAGTGGTGCCGGTGCGTTATCGGACGTGATTACTGTAGCCAGGCGTTAAGCATCCAGAGTAGTTTTTCCTGCTCGCGGATATAGTCACTCATCAGCGCCGCTGTCCCTTCGTCTTCGTTTTCCGCCGCCAGCGCTAACACATGGCGTTGCTGGCTGATAAGGCTGGAAAAGCCTGCGACCAGACCCGTCATCGTGCTGACACCATCTGTCGCATTAGTGTGTTCGCGAATATCACTCGCGGCCAGGTAGTCGCTGAAACTGTGCATCGGCTGTGAGCCGAGGGTCAGTACCCGTTCTGCCAGTTCATCGATCTTGACCTGCAGGTCGCTGTAAATCTCTTCAAATTTAGCGTGCAGTTCAAAGAACTCTTTACCCTTGATATTCCAGTGATAACCGCGGGTATTCATGTAGAACACCTGGTAGTTGGCCAGCAGGTGATTGAGCGCCTGCGCCAGTTGCTGACTTTGGGTGTTATTCAGGCCAATAAGAGTCGTCGTCATAACGCTTACCTCGTCTGGTTAAATGCATGGGATGTCTGTGACACCGTTGGAAAAAGAGTACCGCTCTGGTGGCGAAAAGAACAACCGGTTGTGTGCATCGTTGCAATAGGTACAGGCTATTGACTGAGTGCTCTTTTCATCACTTAACCGAGAAACAACACCAGGCTTACAATTGGCGGGTCATTCGTTTTATAGTGGTGGCTTAATTTATGAAGAGCATTGCGTATGACCAAACGAGTGATTTTTTTCGATTTATTGCGCTGCGTGGCCGCAGCGGCGGTAATCGCGATTCATGTTCTGGCGCCTTATCGCTTTGAACTGGGTGAGATTCCGTTTTCACAGTGGGCGACGGCGATCAGTGTTAACGGCATGACCCGTTGGGCTGTTCCGGTGTTTATTTTGATCTCCGGTGCCTTGTTGCTGAGTGATGCCCGACCTTTTGAGCTTAGTTACTATGTACGGCGTCGTTTAGGAAAAGTGCTGGTTCCGTTTTTGATCTGGTCGCTGTTCTATGCCTGGTTATCGGGCTGGAGTGCGACCGGTTTTGATGGCAGTACGGCCTGGGAGGTGTTGCAACACAGCCCGCAGCATGAAACCTACTACCATTTGGGCTTCTTCTATTATTTCATCCCGCTGTATCTGCTGATTCCATTGTTACAGTGGCTGGTGAAACGCGTTGATGATGTGGCCATTTATGCGCTGGTCGCGGTGTGGATGTTTACCTCAGTGCTGTTCCTGTATGGTTTCGATGGTGCATGGAGTAATCAGTACTGGTTATACAGTGGCTATCTGCCACTCGGTTACCTGCTGTATAAAAAGCTGCCGATCAATCGCTATGTCGTGCTGGGGGCTGTGGTGCTCGGTGTTGCGGCATTGTATATGACGGTGTCGACCGTGATTTCTGAAAGCCTGCACTATCAGGCTTATACGATTTGGCGTTGGTTCTCGTATAAAACCCTCAATACCATACTCGCGGCCAGCATGATCTTTATTCTGTGCCGGGCTTATGCTGACCGGCTCTCCGCCGGAGCACAGCGCGTGGTGGGCTTTATCAGCCAGCACAGCCTGGGGATCTATCTGCTCCATCCGCTGTTTTTGTGGCCAATGAAGGCATTTGGTTGGCATCAGGGGCATCCGGGTTGGGTGATCCCGCTGTGGGTAGTGGTTGCCGGGGCTGCATCTCTAGCACTGAGCTGGTTGTTATCACGCAGTGCCAAGACCCGTTGGTTACTGCCCTGAATGGTGGAATGTGACGACATTTTACGCCTGGCGTCACATTTCCTTATCAGGAATGCAGATGAAGCTGGAAGTGCGGGTAAGCCCGCCTTATCTATAACTTAACGGGATTGTCAGCCGCAGCACGTCCTGCCGCTATCGATGGAGTAAGGGAGTTACTGATGTCCGATGTTGAACAGGTTGTAGTACGTACGCGTAAACTTGAGGAGCTGTTGCGTCAGCAATACCATGCTCATGGTGATGGGTTACATCAGTTGATCAGCAGTTGTGAAGAACGTTTGCCGCACGACGTGATTGTCAAATTACGTTATGTTGCCACGGTGGAGGACAAAGCCGATGGCGAGGCTGGGTTTCAGTTGCAAGATCGCAAAGCATTTCTTGCGGTATGTCGCGAGTGTGAAAAAGAACTGACTCCGCGCAGCGGGCGTTTTATCTGGCGCGTGGCATTGATGCTGATGATGCTGATGACTCTGGCCGCGTTGGTGGTGTATTACATCCACTGGGAGGAGCTGTCACAGCATTTGCGCTGAACGCTTATCCGCTATATTGCTTTTTGCAATCAAACGGCTTGTTTTTACAATGAAAAAAGGACGCTTGCGCGTCCTTTTTTGTTTCTGTTCAGATGATCAGTACATCATCGGCAGTGTCATCAAACCAATGATTACTGCGATCATTACTAATCCCTGTTTTTGAGATGAAGAAATCATAACACTGCTCCTTTCGCCGTTGTCTCATCTTGTGTAATCAGAATAACACTAGTTTGTCGGCTTGATCAATACCATTTGTATAAACATCTTAAAATTACCAATCTTGTTCGCAAATACTGCCCATAAATGGTGAGTTTTATGTGTTGTTTTGGTGCGTTCATCAATTAATCGATGTGGGTGTTGGTTGTGCAAGTTTTTATTTAAATATATGTTTTTATTGGTTTTAATATTTCATTGATATGGGTGTTAATATGACTTTGTCATGTTTTTGCTGGTTAGGGGTGTGGTGCTTGTAAAATTTTAGCTAATTATCATTTTATAAGAATAATATTTTATCTGATGAGAGTTAATCTCATTTGATTCTGGTTTGTCCAGTGATTTGTTGTCATCAAGTTGGTGAACTGATAAAAAAGTTAGTCTGGTTTGGTGTAACAGCTTTTAATCTTGTTTTTTAATATAACTCATTGTTTTTTATTTTAATGTTTGTTTATTTTTTCTTTATATCTATGAGTATTTGGCTGTTATTGGTTTTATTTCGAGGTTTAAAACAATGTTTTTATTATCTGGAGGTGGCTGGCTCGGTTTTCTCGCGCTTGTTGAACGATAACTAGACAGCTCCCCGTGAGTGGTTGCGTAACCCTGCTGGCAGCGTGATGTGAATCGCTATCAAGATCGAACTTTTGTGGTTCGCTTCTGGACATCAACTCTGACATGCCTACACTTGGCGGCAGAATGAAAATCAGGTCTGGCATGCAGCGTCAGGAGGCTGGGTGTTAACGGGGGGTTATTCGTATTTCTGCATTGGAAAACAACAAATTAAAGCATGCTTTACTGCTGAGAATGCTAAGTCTGACCTTGCTGTTATTGATTACTCTCGAGCAGTATTCAGGGTTGAATACGCCTCTGGCCTGGGTCGTGACCGGTTTGGCTGCGGCTGTGGCGGCCGATGGTTTGCGTCTGATGGCAGCGAAACCACGAGCCAGCTTTATTGCTTTTCTTCTCGCTCAGCTGTGCTACAGCGCAGCTTTCTGGGTGCAGAATAGCGCAGCAATGGTGTGGTGGCTGCCTGCGTTGCTGATCGCGGCAGCGATTGTCGGATTCTTTCTTGTTCTGCCGCAACTGGAGCGACGAATTGTGCCGGTCAGTCTGATGGGGCTGACGTTACTGCAGCTGATCTGGGCGGGCGGACAAATCTGGCTGACTACACATACTTTAGCCTCCCTGGTCGGGGTGTTAGCCAGTCTGACCATGGCGGCTTCTGCCGTGCTACTGGCCATTAATACCTATCGCCGGATGTTGCCCGGCGGCCAGCCTCTGGTTTCGCTGACCTGCCTGCTGTCCCAGGCGCTGATTGTCGTCTCTGTGCTGCTGTTGCCCTGAGCCAAATCAAAGTACTCTCTCGCCGGGCGAGTTAAAGTTAAGGCTTTACTGATGACGATGAGAGACACCATGAGTACAGAGATTCACGCCCATAAAGTGCTGGAGTTAATCAAACAGCAGCCAATGACCGAACCGGAATTGCGTGCCGCGGCGTTACGCGCATTTGGCGCCCAGGCTCAGTTTCGAACCTGTAAACGCAGTGGTTTTGATCTCGACAGCTTACTGTTCTTTTTTCAGCAGCAGCAAAAAGTGTTGGTGACCGATGGAGTGTGGTATTTCAACCCGGCGCGTATTTGTCAGCATTAATCCTGGTTCGGGATTAGATTGACCCCGATATGCATCGAAATCGATAAGCGGCGCTGATATACTGCGCAAAATTTTCGATTGATTGAGGTGTTATGGAAATTCTATCGGCTGCAACCATGCTGTTTTTGATCATGGATCCGCTGGGCAATTTACCCGTTGTTTTGTCTATTCTTAAACACCTCGAACCCAAACGCCGCCGCATTGTATTGATTCGTGAATTGCTGTTTGCGTTGGTGATTCTGATGCTGTTCCTGTTTGCCGGCAAATCCATCCTCACTTTTCTGCATGTCGAACCGGAAACGCTGAGTATTTCCGGTGGCGTGATCCTGTTTATCATTGCGATAAAAATGATTTTTCCCAGCGCGGGCAGTATTACCGGCCTGGCTGCCGGGGAAGAGCCGTTCATTGTTCCTATGGCAATCCCTATGATTGCTGGTCCGTCGGTGATTGCGGCGCTGCTGCTGCTGTCGACTCAGTATCCGCATCAGTTGATGGAGCTGTCTGCCGCGGTGCTGATTGCCTGGTCCGGGACGTTTCTGGTCCTGATGTTCTACGGATTCTTCCACCGGGTATTGGGCGAGCGCGGCCTCAAAGCGGTGGAACGCCTGATGGGGTTACTGCTGGTGATGGTGTCGACTCAGATGTTCCTCAACGGCATCAAAAGCTACATGGAAATGTAAGCATAAAAAAACCGCCTGACGGCGGTTTTTTTACATCATGTGTTTGCGGCGAATATCGAGCAGGGCGAAAATGCCAAACACCAGGATTGACCATTTTTCTCCGCGGCTCATGTTGATCTTGTCGCCGAAGGCTCCGATAAAGATCAGCGCTTGCAGGCCATGCATCATCAGCAGGAAAGCCGTCATGATGTACAGGGCAATGGCAGCTTTGCCCGGAAACGGCATCACGATGTTGATCAGCAGAATCAGCCAGACAAAGCCGATGGCCATTTTGGCCAGCGTCAGTAAGATTTTCATGCATTCGTCCTTTCAAACAGGCGGTAGCAGACCTGGCCGGCGGTTTTTTCCCGGTACAGTTCCCAGTTGGGCGGCAGATCCGCCATCGCTAACTCTTTTTCACACTCAATATAAATCATCGCGTTGTCGGCAAGCCATCCATTTTGCTCCAGTAATGCCACGCTTTCTTGTAACAAACCTTGACGGAACGGCGGATCGATAAACACCACATCATAGGCCCGGCCGCTCTGACGCAAAAAGGCCAGTGAGTCGGTGTGAATCGCTTCAATGTTGGTCGCTTTCAGGCTGGCGATGTTGGTTTTGAGCTGGCTAAACGCCTGGCTATTCATCTCCAGCATGGTGACTTTGTCGGCCTGACGTGAGGCAGATTCAAACCCCAGTCCGCCCGAACCGGCAAACAGGTCGAGACATTTGGCATGAGGGATGTCCTGAGCCAGCCAGTTAAACAGGGTTTCTTTGACCCTGTCTGTGGTCGGGCGCAGGCCTTCTGCGTCATGGACCGGAAGTTTTCTCCCGCGCCACAGGCCGCTGATGATTCGCACTTGACCACTTGGGGCCTGTTTTTGTGATGGGTTTTGCTGACGACGTCTTGGCATAGATTTTTTGACCGCGAATTAAGTGTTACTATAGCCAGTCTGTATGCGTTTTTACTGGCATCACAGAGGATTGGCTCTCAGAATCAGGGCAAAGTGTAGCAAGCAAGCGTAAAAGTTTTCACTGCTTTGTCACTTTTCTTTGCCGAAAAGAGCAAATTAGTAGTCTCAGCTCAGTATACCCAAGTGACCTTGCCTGGCCTGGCGCACAGGTGGTGCGTGAGATGACTTAGGTATGATTTGTTAAATAAATCCAGGATAACCCCAGATGACGGAAAAGAAGAAGCGTGGCTTACTGTCATGGCTTGGCTTTGGTGATGAAGAACCAGGGCAGAAACCAGCAACCGAAAACGAACTTGAGCAGCAACCCGATGTAGAGCCATCCCAGCCGGAGGTTGAAGAGCCGCCGCAAGAGCCACAGGCTACGCGAGCAGAAGCAGAAGCAGAAGCAGAAGCAGACGCAGAAGAAACATCTGAGCTGCCGGCTGAGCAAGAGATTGAACCTGAGATTGAACCTGAACCTGAGATTGTACAACCGGCTGTGGTTGAACAAGAAAAGCCGACCGAAAGCTTTTTCGCCCGCCTGAAACGCAGTCTGAGCCGCACCAAAGCCAACATAGGTGCAGGTTTCTTCGGTCTGTTTAAAGGCAAGAAGATTGACGACGATCTGTTTGAAGAGCTGGAAGAGCAACTGCTGGTGGCCGATGTCGGTATGGACACCACCTTGAAGATCATCCAGAACCTGACCGAGAAATCGACCCGTCAGCAGCTGCGTGATGGTGAAGCCCTGTACGGACTGCTGAAAGAAGAGATGGGTGAAATCCTGTCTCAGGTTGAGCAGCCGCTGCAAGTCGACAGTTCAAAAACGCCGTACGTGATCCTGATGGTCGGTGTAAATGGCGTGGGTAAAACCACCACCATTGGTAAGCTGGCCAAACAGTTTCAGTCAGAAGGCAAGAAAGTCATGCTGGCTGCCGGCGATACTTTCCGCGCTGCTGCGGTTGAGCAGCTGCAGGTCTGGGGTCAGCGTAACAATGTGCCGGTGATTGCGCAGCATACGGGTGCCGACAGTGCGTCGGTTATCTACGATGCGATTGAAGCGGCCAAAGCGCGCGGTGTTGATGTGGTGATTGCTGATACGGCCGGGCGTCTGCAGAACAAAGCCAATCTGATGGAAGAGCTGCGTAAGATTGTCCGCGTGATGAAGAAGATTGATGAGTCGGCACCGCATGAAATCATGCTGACGCTGGATGCTGGTACCGGCCAGAACGCGATCAGCCAGGCCAAACTGTTCAGTGACGTGGCACCATTGACCGGGATTACTCTGACCAAACTGGATGGCACAGCGAAAGGTGGTGTGATCTTTGCGCTTGCGGATCAGTTCCAGATCCCGATCCGCTACATTGGTGTGGGCGAGGGCATCGACGATTTACGTCCGTTTGCCAGCCAGGAATTTATTGACGCGCTGTTCAGCCGCGAAGAGTAAACCGAATGGAGCGCAGCGCCCGTGTTACTGGCACTGCGCTCTGTATTCACAGGGGAAGGATGCGTGATTAAGTTTCAACAAGTAAGTAAAGCCTACCGTGGCGGACGTCAGGCGCTGCAGAAAGTCGATTTTCATTTGCGCCGGGGCGAAATGGCCTTTCTCGGTGGACATTCCGGAGCGGGGAAAAGCACGCTGCTCAAGCTGATTTGTGCGATTGAGCGGCCGAATGACGGCAAAATCAGTTTCAACGGACACGATATTACCCGTATTCCCAGCAAAGACATTCCTTTCCTGCGCCGCAATATCGGTATTGTGTTTCAGGAGCATCGTTTGCTGATGGATCGCAGTGTCTATGAAAACGTGGCGCTGCCGATGCGGATAGAATCGATCGCGGAAAGTGAGATTAAACGCCGGGTTAATGCGGCGCTGGATAAAACCGGCCTGCTGGATAAAGCTCGCAGCCTGCCGACTCAGCTGTCCGGTGGTGAACAGCAGCGGGTGGGCATTGCCCGAGCGGTGGTTAACCGTCCGACCTTACTGCTGGCTGATGAGCCAACCGGTAACCTGGATCCGGAGCTATCCAACCGTATCCTGCGTCTGTTCGAAGAGTTCAACCGCGCCGGAGTGACGATTCTGTTGGCGACGCACGATATTAATCTGGTCAATTCCCGGCCTCAGTATCGTCATCTGGAGCTTAACCAGGGCTTTTTGAGCGAGGTAGAAGATTATGGCCATTAAGCCAAAGGGTAACACTGCTAATGCGCGCAAGCCTGCGGTCGGACGGGATAAGAAACGCGCCAAAACCGATAGCTTTTTTACGGTACATCGTAAACAGGCCAAAGCCTCGTTTTCGGCGTTATGGCAGCGTCCGCTTGGTAATCTGCTTACCCTGGCAGTGATCTCAATGGCATTAGCGCTGCCGGCCAGCCTCTATTTACTCAGCAAGAACATCGCGTCGGTGGCGGATAACGTTGCCAGTCCGTCACAAATCAGTATCTATTTACGTGAGAGCACGCCGGAAGCGCGCATCATGGTGCTCAAAGATCAGGTGGAAAGCCGTACTGATGTGGCCAAGGTTGATTATATCTCTTCACAGCAAGGGCTGGATGAGCTCAGCCAGTATGCCGGATTCGATCAGGCGATCAGCCTGCTGGATGAATATGCGCTGCCTGGTGTGCTGGTGATTACCCCGGCGGTAGAAGACAAAGCGCGCATTACGGCGATTGCCCGTTCACTGCATGGTGAAGAAGACGTGACCGATGTTCGTCTGGATGAAGACTGGCTGACCCGTCTGGATGCGATTCGGAATCTGACCACGATCGTCGTGGTTTGCTTGTCGCTGCTGATGCTGGCTTCGGTATTTCTCATCGTCGGCAACACGCTGCGCTTTAATGTCCAGGCCAATAAAGATGAAATCCAGACCATGAAGCTGATTGGTGCGACCGACAGCTATATCTTGCGTCCTTATCTGTATTCCGGGATGTGGTTCGGTTTCCTCGGTGCAATGACCGCCTGGCTGATGACGGCGCTGATCACCATTTTACTCAATGGTGCGGTGGAAGAGTTAGCCCGTCTGTATGACAGTCGTTTTCGTCTGATCGGCCTGAGCTGGGATGAATCTTTGCTGCTGCTGATGCTGGGTACACTGCTCGGTTGTGTGGCTGCGCGGGTATCTGCGCGTCGCCATTTACGCGAGATTGAACCAGTTTAATTGCCGGCGGTCATATTACTGCAAAGTTGTTTTGTCACCCTGGGGGAGTCACTTGTCACTCTCGGCAGTTTGTGCATAATGACCAATCGACCCTTGATCCTTGTTCATTTTGAGTTCAATATTGACGGGTTAAACTGTATTCCAGATCAGAGATTGATGAGGATTTGAATGACTAACCAAGCGTATCCAATGGCTCTCGTTTCACAGGACAGCTTAGACAGCTACATTCGTTCCGTAAACAGCTATCCAATGCTGACGGCTGACGAAGAGCGTGAAATGGCTGAGCGTTTACACTACTCCGGTGAGATCGAAGCGGCGAAAGGGCTGATCCTGTCGCATCTTCGCTTTGTTGTTCATGTTGCTCGCGGCTACTCCGGTTATGGTCTGCCAATGGCAGACCTGGTACAGGAAGGTAATATCGGCCTGATGAAAGCGGTTAAACGCTTTAACCCGGAAATGGGCGTCAGACTGGTCTCCTTTGCGGTGCACTGGATTAAAGCGGAAATTCACGAATACGTCCTGCGTAACTGGCGTATCGTCAAAATTGCCACCACCAAAGCGCAGCGTAAGTTGTTCTTCAATTTACGTAAGTCGAAAAAACGCCTTGGCTGGTTTAATAACGGCGAAGTCGAAACAGTAGCTAAAGAGCTGGGTGTCGATCCGGCTGAAGTGCGTGAGATGGAATCCCGTCTGGCGGCACAAGATGCCACGTTTGAAATGTCCGCTGATGATGATGACAATCCGAATGCTTACACTGCGCCGGTGTTGTATCTTGAGGACAAGCAGTCGGATCTGGCTGACAATGTCGAAGCGCAGAACTGGGAAGCCCACACCACGCAACGCCTGACACAGGCGATGTCGACCCTTGATGAGCGCAGCCAGCACATTGTGCGCTCGCGCTGGCTGGACGATCAGAAAGCCACGCTGCAGGAGCTGGCAGAAATGTATAACGTTTCTGCCGAACGTATCCGCCAGCTGGAAAAGAATGCGATGAAAAAGCTTAAAGACGCCGTGGGTGAGTTCTAAACCTCACGACGGCCTGACAGTCAAAACCGAGATCTCCGGATCTCGGTTTTTTTATGCCTGATCGAAAAGTAAGATCGCCTTGGTTTACTTACCTTGTGGATAACTCTGTGACAAAATTATTTACTGACTGTCATCAAGCAGGGTAAATCAAGGCCTGAACGCTGTTTTATATTTGGGGATATGTTTATCTTTACACACAGAAAAATAAGGATCATCACAAGATGTTGTGGATCGAACTTTCTCAAACCACTTTATCAACGCAATCCACAGAATTATCCACAAATGACGAATATTTGATCACTGGTGGATAACCTTACTGGTGTCGTGTACTTGTTGAGCACTGGATAGGTTACAATGTGTGCCGGTAAATAATGCTCAACAGAGAACTTAACATGGACCAATTTCAGCACATCGACGTTGCTGGCGCCCAGGCGCTGATCGAACAACACAATGCCAAGCTTCTGGACATTCGTGATCCCCAGTCATTTGCCGTCGCGCATGCCAAAGATGCCTATCACCTGACCAACGACACTATCGTTGCCTTTATGGATCAGACCGAGTTTGATGAACCTGTCTTAGTGATGTGCTATCACGGCATCAGCAGTCAGGGCGCGGCTCAATACCTGGTTAACCAGGGATTCGAACAGGTGTATAGTGTAGACGGCGGTTTTGAGGCCTGGCACCGGGCTAACCTTCCTATCGAAGCGAGCTGATTTATGATTAAACTGATCTCCCTGAACAATCCGCGCATGGCGCAGGCTTTTATTGATTACATGGCATCGCGCCACATTGATATTCAGATGATGCCAGAGGAGGGAGGCCAGTTTGCGCTGTGGCTGACAGATGAACAGCACCTGATAGAGGCGGAAGCAGAACTGCAACATTTCCTGCACAACCCCAATCACAGTAAATATCAGGCGGCATCCTGGGCGCTGGCCGAATCACGCCAGTCCCGCTTTGTTTATCGCTCGCCTAGCATGCTCACCATGCTGCGCTCTAAAGCCGGTCCGGTTACTTTAGGTACCATGCTGTTGTGTGCTGCGATTTTCGCGCTGTCACTGCTGGGAATGGGAAATCAGATCTTTGCGGCACTGCACTTTCCTGCTCACGGCGGACAGCAGTGGCAGCTCTGGCGCTGGTTCAGTCATGCATTGCTGCATTTCTCGGTACTGCACATTGCCTTTAACCTGCTGTGGTGGTGGCAACTGGGTGGTGACATTGAAAAGCGGCTCGGCAGTGGCAAGCTAGTGCAGATATTTCTGCTGTCGGCGGCCCTGTCCGGAGCCGGGCAATACTGGGTGGAGGGGGCGAACTTCGGTGGTTTGTCCGGAGTGGTGTACGCATTGGTCGGCTATCTTTGGATGCTGAGCGTACGGGCGCCGCATCTCGGACTGACGATGCCCAAAGCGCTGATCGGCTTTATGCTGGTCTGGCTGGTGCTGGGCTTCGTACAGCCTTTTATGGCTATCGCTAATTCTGCCCATCTGGCAGGCCTGGTTACCGGCGTCATTCTTGGTTTACATGATGCCGGACGTTTGCAATCTAAAGGTGCGGATGCCTGAGCTGCCGCCCGGATTACTGATAAATATACTTAGTGAACAGCAGATCAGCGATCAGCTTGCGACCGGTTTCCGGTAGCAGCACACTGTTGAGGTCGTCGACCAGGGTTTTACGCAGATCTTCGCGTCCCGCCAGAGATTTAATCGTGTCTTCACTCTGTTTACCCAGCAGCTCGACGACCGCGTCGCGGATCAGCGGCTGATGGCGTTCAACCAGCGGCAGGTCGGCACTGTTGGCCACCATAATATCGATGCGTACCTGGATATAGCCGAGCTTTTTACCCTGAGTAAAAAAGTTGGTGGTCAGATCCGGCTCAAGCGTGAAGTAAGCCAGTTTGGGCGCCTCTTCATCACTGGCATAAACTGCACCAGGTAAGACAAGGCTGGCGGCCAGTATGGCGTGGACTAGGTAACGTTTAAGCATATTTGTGCCTGTTCTTTCTTCTGTTCCTGATACTCGAAGCGCCAGACTCTTGTTACAATAGCGCATCATTAGACAACAAATGCTGCATAGGGTCGGACTGGTTTGGGAATGAGCTTGCATTCGATCTCTATTGTATGACGAATAAGCGTCATATTGAATACTAGTATGAATCAAACAACTGCGTTTTATCTGGCCGCATTGCGCCAGGTCAGCTGGCAACAGCCTGAACAATTTACTTATCCTGACGAGAATGCCAAAACCTGGTTACTTGAGCTGGGCTCGTTGTCACATCTGATGGCAGCACACTGTGAGCATTTCAGCGTCAAATTACTCCACAACCAGTTTACTGCTGCCGCTGAGTTGCATGCCGATGAAGTGCAGCTCTTGAGTGAAGAGCAGTGTCTGCTGCGTCAGGTGGTGTTACAGGGCGATGCGGTGCCATGGGCTCTGGGCAGTACGTTAATTCCACTTTCCTCCATGCAGCAACGTGACTGGCAGCAGCAGGGCGATACTCCGCTCGGCGAGACGATATTCAGTTGTGAAACTGTGAAACGAGATGCTTTGCAGGTCGGATGGGCCGAGACATCCCGTGGTAAATTACTCGCGCGCCGCTCCCGTTTATGGATGCAGCATAAACCCATGTTAGTGGCAGAACTGTTTTTGCCCGATTCACCGATTTACTCCAAGGAGAGAGTGTAAATGAATGCAGAAAAAGCCCGCGCATTGTGGCAGTTAATGCGTATGGATCGTCCGATTGGCTCATTGCTGCTGATGTGGCCGACGATTTGGGCACTGATTCTGGCCGCGCGCGGTATGCCGGATTGGAACGTATTGCTGGTGTTTGTTATCGGAGTATTTGCGATGCGCTCGGCTGGCTGTGTGATCAATGATTTTGCTGACCGTAAGGTAGACGGACACGTTAAACGTACCGCCTCGCGTCCGTTGCCATCCGGCAAAGTGACCGCCCGGGAGGCGATGATCCTGTTCATTTCCCTGTCTGTGCTCTCGTTTCTGCTGGTTCTGACCATGAATCCGCTGACGATTAAGCTCTCGTTTGCCGGGCTGGTGCTGGCTTTCATCTATCCGTTTATGAAGCGTTATACCCATTTACCGCAGTTCTTTTTGGGGCTGGCTTTCAGTTGGTCGATTCCGATGGCTTGGGCCGCGCAGGCGAATGAACTGCCACCTGTGGTGTGGTTTGTGTTTGTTATTAATCTGCTGTGGACGGTGGCTTATGATACTCAGTACGCCATGGTGGATCGCGATGATGATCTGCTGATCGGAATTAAGTCGACCGCTATTTTGTTTGGTCGTTTTGACAAGCTGATTATCGGGGTATTGCAACTGCTGACCGTCGCTATGCTGATTGCGTTGGGGATCAGTGAGCAACTGGGTGGCAGCTACTACTGGGGCGTTTTGATTGCCAGTGGGCTGTTTGCTTACCAGCAGCGTTTGATTCGCCACCGTGAGCGGATGCCGTGCTTTCAGGCGTTCCTCAACAACAACTATGTCGGCATGGCGATAGCGGTCGCGATCTTTATTTCACTGATGTAACCCGATAAAAAAGGCATCCATGCGGATGCCTTTTTTATACCCTGTTCCCGTCCCCTCTGTCCTGTATGGGAACAGGGGGCGGGAAGGGGTGAATAGGACGGCTGCTGCGTCGTTACTCTGCCTGACAGATACTTTCCGAAATAGTTAAGCGTACTTCAGAGTGCAGCATCGCATTGACCATACGTGACAGATGACGAATCTGCTCCTGATTGTTGTTACCCTCGGCATCGACATAGCCTTGTTGCTTGAGGGTGACAAACAGCGCGGCAAACACACCTTTGTCGAAAAATTCCGGCGCATTGATCCCGTGCAGACGGCCCAGACGCTGTGCGATCTCCTGACTCTTGGCCTCCAGATCAGCTTTGGCCAGATGCGGGCATGCAACCAGCAGGTTGAGCGCAATCGCATAGCGCTGCAGGGTTTCCGAGATGGTGCGTCCCAGCAGCATCAGTACCTGAGTGTTAGCCTGATTAATGGTTGCAACCCCATCTTCTACCGTCAGTAACTGCTGGCTTTCCAGCTCGGCCAGATACTGATCTACCCTTTCATCCAGCTGATCAGCGGCAATACTCAGGAACAGCTCCTGTTGCAAAAACGGATACACCTTGGCGACACAGGTCTTGATCTGGCTGACCGGCATCTGCTGCTGGCGAATCAGCATCTGCGCAATCAGCGACGGCAATGCCAGCAGATGAATGATGTTATTGCGGTAGTAGGTCATTAAAATCGACTGGTTACGATCCAGGGAAACAATGTCGCCCATGGTATCGCTTTCGACCACAAACTTATCCAGTGACTCAGCATGCTCGACCAGACTCTGGGCACTTTCATCCGGAATGGTGAAGGTGGCCGAGTAGGGCACATTGCGCAGCAGAGACAGGTAGCAGTCAATCTGTTTGATCAGCTTGTCACGCGCCAGCGCGCGCTGACGTGAGGCCAGCAGTGCCGTCGCGCACAGGGTCATGGCATTGGCCGCCGCGGCATCGTTGATATGGGTCATCATCTTAGTGGCCAGCGTATTGACCACCGGATTCATCCATTGCGGCTTGCTGCTGCCCATGGGGTCGATGTCCTGGGTCCACTGCGGTACCTGTTCATTAAGAAAGGCATTCAGCGGAATCGGTTCACCGAAGTTAACGTAACCCTGGCCGAAATTGCGTAGTTTGCGGATGGTACGCAGCACCAGGCTGGCATTCTCTTTCTCTTTGCGTTTGCCGCGCAGCTCTTTGGCGTAAGTGCCTACTTCCATCACATGTTCGTAGCCGATGTAGACCGGAACCAGAGTGACCGGACGATTGAGACCGCGCAGCATGGCCTGAATGGTCATCGCCAGCATGCCGGTTTTAGCCTGCAGCAGGCGACCGGTACGCGAGCGTCCGCCTTCGCTGAAGTACTCGACCGAGTAGCCTTTACTGAACAGCTCGGCCAGATACTCGCGGAAAATGGTTGAATATAGCTTATTGCCTTTAAAGCTGCGGCGGATAAAGAACGCACCGCCACGGCGGAAAATTGGCCCAGCCGGGAAGAAATTGAGGTTGATACCGGCGGCAATGTGCGGCGGAACCAGACCTTCATGATAGAGCACGTACGACAGCAGCAAATAATCCATATGGCTGCGATGACAAGGGACATAGACAATTTCGTGCCCGTCCTGTGCCAGGCGGCGCACGGTCGCGGCGTTGTTGATATTCAGCCCCTGATAGATGCGATTCCACAGCCAGCCCAGCAGACGATCGCCTTTTTTCACCAGTGAGTAGGAGAAATCCGCGGCAATTTCATCCAGAATCGCGTGGGCTTCTTTACGCGCTTTTTCCAGCGAAATATTTTTCGCCGCCGCTTCATCATGGATCGCTTTTTCGATCGCCGGTGAATCCATCAGGCGCTCAAACAGCCGCTGACGTTGTGGCAGGTTAGGGCCTGAGGCCGCCAGTTTCTGGCGTGAGAAGTGAATGCGGGCAACCCGGGCCAGCTTGTGAGCAATCGACGCGTCGGTGCCGTGTTCGTCTGCCATATAGCGCAGTGAGACGACCGGGCTGAAGCGCAGCAGGCAGTCGCGGCCTGAGCTGAGTACGGCTTTGGCTTTCTGGGCACCATTCAGAGCCAGCAGATAAGGGCGTTCACGACCTTCCTGACCGGGTTTCCGCCCCCACAATACACTGGCCGGAATGACCTGAACATCCAGTTGTTGATCGCTGTGGTGCAACTTAAGCAGTTCCGAGAAGGTATCAATCGAGTCGCTCGGCACGTGGTTATCATCCTGCAGCAGCGCCGGACGTGATGAGATGAACACGTAGCGGTTCAGGGTCTGGCCGTTGATCTCCAGCGGCTGCAGCGGATCGGGTAAACCGGCTTTCAGTGCGAGGGTCTGCAGAGTCAGCAAATCGACATTGGAGCGAAATGGTAGTGCGTAGACAATCGGCTTGTTAATATCTATATCCAGATCCTCAATCGGATTGGATGGAATGGCGGTTCCTTTAACCAGCATCGAGAGCGGCAGTTTTAACAGGGAACGCGATAACGAGTGTCCAGAAGACATAAGGTTCAGAGCCTCAAATATGGATACATGACCAGAGTATCAAGCTGTACTTCGCGCTGTGATTCATTGAAATGAAACAAGATGCGCAGACAGTAAAATACGTTGCAGTCGGTGTCTTTTTTGAGCTGCAAGAATACCAGAAACTGGTCAAACCTTTTAATATAATTGGGCTTATTTACGTCATTTCTGAGTGAAATGTTGGGAACAGGAACATAAAGTGCAAAAAAAGAATCCGCAGGGATTAAAACGTATCCTCAAGGCCAGTCGCTATTCATACCAGGGAATTGGGGCCGCGTTTAAAAATGAAGCGGCCTTTCGTGAAGAGATTATTCTGGCGTGTGTCTTGATTCCGCTTGCGGTGTGGCTCGATGTCAGCCAACTGGAACGGGTACTGATGATCGCCACAGTGTTATTGGTCATGGTGGTTGAGTTGCTCAACAGTGCGATTGAAGCTGTGGTGGACCGCATCGGCCCCGAACACCATGAACTGGCGGGACGCGCCAAAGACATGGGATCGGCCGCGGTATTTATCACCATGCTGCTCTGTGGCTATGTCTGGATAGAGGCCCTGTTTATCTGAACAGCGCTTTATCTAAAAAACAAGCAATTGGCTTTCCATTTCACCAATTACTGGATATACTCACAGTCAACTGTATAAAAAGACAGGTGACTTATGAAGCCGTTAACGCCACGCCAACAAGAAGTGTTTGATCTGATTAAAAGTAAGATCGAAGAAACCGGAATGCCACCTACTCGGGCGGAAATCGCTCGTGAACTGGGTTTTCGCTCAGCTAATGCAGCCGAAGAACACCTCAAAGCACTGGCACGCAAGCAAGTGATTGAGATCGTTCCGGGTGCCTCACGCGGCATTCGTATTCTGCTTGGAGCGGCCAACGATGAAGCCGATGAAATCGGATTACCGCTGATTGGCCGTGTTGCCGCGGGTGAACCGATTCTGGCTCAGGAGCATGTAGAGACTCATTATCAGGTCGATCCTGGCATGTTCCGTCCGCAGGCTGACTTTCTGCTGCGGGTGCAAGGCGAAAGCATGAAGAACATCGGTATTATGGATGGTGATCTGCTGGCAGTGCATAAAACTCAGGACGTGCGTAATGGTCAGGTCGTGGTGGCGCGGGTCGAAGAGGATGTAACGGTAAAACGTCTTGAGCGTAACGGCGCGAAAGTGCTATTGCACGCAGAAAACGAAGCGTTTGCCCCAATCGAAGTCGACCTCACCTGTCAGGAAATGACTATCGAAGGTATCGCAGTCGGTATTATCCGCAATACTGACTGGATGTGAGGTTAGTTGAGATTTATTCTCAATAACTTGCCAATCTAATTGATATTCATTATCATCTTTCTTGTGTCACACAAGGAAGATGATAATGCGCCCGAATCAATCCCCTGCAACACGACGCTACCCGATACCGGCTAACCTGATGCAACCGCTGTGGTTACGTAGCCGTGAGAGCCTGGTCGATAATGGTCTGGTTTATGACCCGATTGCCGCGTCCGCCTGTCAGCGCTGTCAGCTGGCGCCGGAATGTTTATCCGGCGATATCGATCAAAAACAGTTACTGCATGCCACGCTGACCCAATTGTGCGATCAGCAGGTACGAGCTTTCCTGCAATCTCATCCTGATGGCTGGATTGTCAATGTCGGTGCCGGCCTGGACACCCGTTTTTATCGGGTGGATAACGGGCGCTGCCACTGGATTGAACTCGATGTGACGGAGAATCTGCTCTGGCGACAAAAACTGTTTCACCGTAGCGAGCGCTACCAGCATGACTGCGGCAGTGTCAGCGATCTCTCCTGGCTCGATTGTCTGCCAGTCCCCGAATATGCCCCGATTCTGATAGTGTGTGAACATGCGTTGCTGGATTGTCAGGCCGATCAGGTTGCGCGTTTTATCCGCGCCCTGGGGCTTAACTTTGTTAATGCCAGTGCTTGTTTGGTGCTGGCCGGCGATAAAGCCGCCAGCCGGTTGGGGCAGAGCATGGGAGCCGGCCAATATCAGCATGGTTTCAGCGATGCCGCCCATGCGGTACTCAACTGTTTACCCTGGGCACGCAGCGTGCGGTTGTATTCCCCCCTGGATCAGCACTGCGGGCGCTGGAAGTTCTGGCAGCGGGTGGTGAGTAAGCTGGGCGGTTATAAGCACAGATTTACTCCGATTGTCACTTCGCTCCGCTGGTAATTGATTTCGTTAAGCACGGGTAACTGGCCTGGCTGAGCACGCAATCGGGCGGTTGGCGTAGCCGCTGCCGGTTAACTCAGATACACTTTGCGTTCTATTGTCAGAGGGTAAAGTGGTGCAATCTTTTTTTCATATCTTAGCCAATCCGGCCATGCACCGTAAGGTGCTGTGGCTGGCGATTCCTATGGTGCTTTCCAATATTACCATTCCATTGCTTGGCCTGGTCGATGCGGCCGTGATCGGTCATCTTCAGCATGCCTGGTATCTGGGCGGTGTTGCTCTGGGCAGTACGGTTATCAGTGTCTGTTTCTGGTTACTCGGTTTTTTGCGGATGTCGACCACAGGTCTGACGGCTCAGGCGCTGGGGGCCGATAATGGCTTTAACCTCGCCCGGGTGTGGCTGCAGGGTATGCTGATGGCGCTGGGTTTTGCTTTGGTGTTCTTGTTAGGGCACCGCTATCTGGCTGAGCTGGTGTTCGGCCTGAGTAGTGCCAGTGAGCAGGTTAAGCAGGCCGCTCAGGACTACTTTGTGGTGCGTGCCTGGAGTGCGCCGGCGTCTCTGGCTAACTATGTGCTGCTTGGCTGGTTGCTCGGCACCCAGAATGCACGCGCACCGATGTGGATGGTGATCATCACCAACACGGTTAATATTGTACTCGACCTGCTGTTTGTGATCGGATTTGGCTGGCAGGTGCAGGGGGCGGCGCTGGCGTCAGTGATCGCAGATTACAGTGGCATGTTGTTCGGCCTGTGGTGTGTGTGGCGCTACTGGCTGCGTGAGCAACTGCCGGCGTTAGCGGAGGTATTGCGTGTCTCTACTCAGGATCTTGGCCGCTTTGTGCGCCTGAACCGCGATATTTTCCTGCGTTCACTCTGTCTGCAAGCGGCTTTTAGTTTTATGACCTTTCAGGGGGCCGCATTTGGCGATCAGACCGTGGCCGCTAATGCGGTGCTGATGAGTTTTGTCATGATCATCTCTTACGGTATGGACGGCTTCGCTTATGCGATGGAAGCCATGGTCGGTAAAGCGATGGGAGCTAAGAGTGAGCAGCAGCTCAAGGCGGCCATGGTCGGCAGTGCATTCTGGAGTGTGATCATCTGTGTCGTCCTGACGCTGGTTTTTGCTTACAGCGGTTCAACCCTGATCGGTTTAATTACCGATATACCAGCAGTACAGGCGACCGCGTATCAATATTTACCCTGGTTAGTCGCCATGCCGCTGACATCCATGTGGTGTTTTCTGCTGGATGGCGTGTTTATCGGCGCGACCAAAGGGCGCGAGATGCGCAACTGTATGTTTGTGGCCGGCTTGACCTATTTTGTTCTGTTTTTTGCGTTTTCAGACTGGGGCAATCATGCTTTATGGCTGGCGATGCTGGGTTTTATGGCGATGCGCGGTGTGTCTCTTGGTGTACTGTTGGTGAAGCAATGGCGTAGCGGGACTTTCCTGGCGGCCTGAATCCGGGATGAATGCTCTGAACAAAAAACGCAGCACGAGGCTGCGTTTTTTATGTCGGATTGATTTAAGCCCATTCAGAACAGGCGATTCAAACCATTCAACGCGGCGACCCGGTAAGCTTCCGCCATGGTCGGGTAGTTGAAGGTAGTGTTAACGAAATACTCAATGGTATTGGCTTCACCTTTCTGCTCCATGATCGCCTGACCGATATGGATGATTTCCGCGGCACGTTCACCAAAGCAGTGAATGCCGAGAATTTCTCTGGTTTCACGATGGAACAGGATTTTCAGACTGCCCACATCCATGCCGGCAATTTGTGCGCGTGCCAGATGTTTAAACGAGGAGCGGCCGACTTCATACGGGACTTTGGCGGCGGTCAGTTCCTGCTCGGTACGACCCACTGAGCTGATTTCCGGAATGGTGTAAATACCGGTCGGAATATCCTCAATCAGTTTGTTGGTTGCGCTGCCCTGGGTAATCGCCTGGGCGGTAAAGCGGCCCTGATCGTAGGCGGCACTGGCCAGGCTAGGGTAGCCGATAACATCACCGACCGCATAGATATGGTCGACGTCAGTCTGGTAGTTGCCGTTAACTTTCAACTGGCCGCGCGAGTCCGGACTCAGGCCGACTACTTCCAGGTTCAGTTTGTCGGTATTACCGGTGCGACCATTGGCATACAGGATACAGTCAGCTTTCATCTTCTTGCCCGACTTGAGATGGACAATCACGCCATCTTCGGTACCTTCAATTTTCTCATAGGTTTCATCGTTGCGGATGATCACACCGCTGTTCCAGAAGTGATAGGACAGAGCATCGGAGATTTCATTGTCGAGGAAAGCCAGAAGTCGGTCTCGGGTATTAATTAAGTCGGTTTTCACCCCCAACCCGCGAAAAATTGAGGCATACTCACAACCAATCACACCGGCTCCATATATGATGATGTGTCTTGGGTCATGTTTCAGGCTCAGAATCGAATCGCTGTCGTAAATACGCGAGTGATCGAAATCAACATCAGCCGGGCGATAAGGACGTGAACCGGTGGCGATAATAAACTTATCGGCAGTGTAAAGGTCAACCGTGTTGTCACTCTTGGTCACTGCGACGGTATGAGCATCGACAAAATGGGCGCTACCAAAAATCAGTGAGCACTCATTGCGGTCATAAAAGCCCTGGCGCAGACGGGTCTGTTTATCAATCACGGATTTTGCATGGCCAAGAATATTGGAGAAGGTCGCATGCAGGCTGGTGTTGTTTTTGCAAAAGAGCGGGTTACTGTTGAATTCAATGATCCGGCTAACCGCATGACGTAACGCCTTGGAAGGTATGGTTCCCCAGTGGGTACATCCGCCGCCGACACCGTTTTCTTTCTCTATGATGGCGACATTCATTCCCGCTTTGGTGAGCCCCATAGCGGCCCCTTCACCGCCCGGGCCGCTACCGATTACAATGACGTCAAAGTGGTTAGGTTGTGCCATAGGATTTCCTTGTTATATTCACTTAACATTGCTGTAGCGATATTTTAACTGATTCTGTCGTGTGGTAAATCGCGTTCCCATCACAGAGTGCAGAGGATCACGCTATAAACGGCAAAAATTTAGGTGATTAACTCTAGAGTGATGGATAACGGCCAGCGCTTAGCGTGATGACGCAGTCGCGAAATTGTCTGTTGCTTCAAACAGACGCATTTTGCCCCTTAGACAAGTTTCACATTCGCGTTATAGTATGAGCCAACATTTCGGGTCAGGCAGAGAACTAACGCAGTATGAAATCCACGGGTATTCGTGCACAGCAAAAAGAGAAAACGCGTCGTTCACTGATAGATGCTGCATTCAGCCAACTGAGTGCGGATCGGAGTTTTTCCAATCTGAGCTTACGGGAAGTTGCCCGCGAAGCCGGGATTGCTCCGACGTCCTTTTATCGCCATTTTAAAGATATGGATGAGCTCGGGCTCACCATGGTGGATGAAGGTGGTTTATTGCTGCGGCAGTTGATGCGTCAGGCGCGTCAGCGGATCGTCAAAGAAGGCAGCGTAATCCGTACCTCGGTAGAGACCTTTATGGAATTCATTGAAAGCAGCCCGAACGTGTTTCGTTTATTACTCCGCGAACGTTCCGGCACGTCATTTGAATTTCGTGCCGCAGTGGCTCGAGAAATTGAGCACTTTTCTGCGGAATTAACTGAATATCTGGTGAATACTGGTATGAACAGGGAAGAGGCCACAACTCAGGCCGAAGCTTCTGTGACTCTGGTATTCAGCTCCGGTGCTCAGGCGCTGGATTTAGACCGGCGCTCACGCGATGAATTGGCGGAGCGCCTTATCATGCAGTTGCGAATGATTGCCAAGGGTGCATTCTGGTATCGCAAAGAACGTGAACGTAATCGACTGAAAGGCGGGATAGATTAATGTCGAAGGATAGCAGCAAAACCAAACAAGGTTCAGAACGGAAAACTCTGGTATTGGCGGTCGTGGCCGGTATGTGCGGAGACGCACTTTTGTCCTGGTTGACCATGAGTGAAATTTCTTTTTCTATTTTTCCGGTGATTGCACTGGTGTTGTCAGTACAGGCGTTGTACCAGGAGTACCTCAGCCACCCGGTGTCAGAGGATATTCCTCTGGTCGGCCTGGCGTGTTTCTTTGTCGGTGCATTTGGTCATAATGCGTTTGTCAAAGCGCAGTACCCGGATTCTGGCTCTAACTTCTTTGCCATTATTGTGGCGTTGTTACTGCTGGTGTGGATTGGCAGAAAACTGGGTTACCTGGGCCGCGCTTCTTAACCGGAATTCCGGTTGCACAAGATCGAAAGTAAAAAACGAGCCATGTGGCTCGTTTTTTGTTGGCAGTAAGGCTTACGCTTTGCGCTCAAGCAGTACGCCCGCTTCCATATGGTGGGTGTAAGGAAACTGGTCAAACAGGGCAAAACGGGTCACGTTGTGGGTTTGACCGAGGATATCCAAGTTCTCTTTCAGTGTTTCCGGATTGCAGGAGATGTACAGGATACGTTGGTAGCCTTGCACCATTTTACAGGTATCGACATCCATACCAGAGCGTGGCGGGTCGACAAAAATGGTGTTGCAGTTGTAGCTTTTCAGGTCCACACCGGCATCTTTCAGGCGGTTGAACTCACGTTTGCCTTCCATCGCCTGGGTAAAGTCTTCCGCCGACATGCGAATGATCTGCACGTTGTCGATGTGGTTGGCGGCAATGTTGTATTGTGCCGATTCAACAGACGGCTTGGCCAGCTCGGTTGCCAGAACACGCTCGAAGTTCTGCGCCAGAGCCAGGGAGAAGTTACCGTTACCACAGTACAGCTCCAGCAGATCACCCTGACTGTCCTGAGTACAGTCGACCGCCCATTCCAGCATTTTTTCTGCCACTTTACCGTTAGGCTGGGTAAAGCTGTTCTCTACCTGCTGATAAATGTATGGCTGGCCGTTGACGTGCAGTTTCTCCACCACATAGTCACGGTCCATCACGATTTTCATCTTACGCGCACGGCCAATCAGGTTAAGATTAAAGCCTTCATCATTCAGGCGCTGTTTCAGCTTGTCAGCCGCTGCTTTCCACTCTTCATCCAACTGACGGTGGTAAAGCAGTGAGACCAGTACTTCGCCGCTCAGGGTTGAGAGGAAATCCACCTGGAACAGTTTACGGCGCAGGGTGTCATTGTCTTTCATCGCATCAATCAGTAACGGCATCAAATCGTTAATCAGACGACTGGCGGCCGGGAACTGGTCAACGCGGTATTTTTCGCGCGTTTCCTGGTTGAACATGATGTAGTACATGTCGTCGCCTTCGTGCCAGACGCGGAATTCTGCACGCATACGGTAATGCTGCTGCGGAGACTCGAACACTTCCAATTCCGGCACCTGGTAAGCCTGGAACATATCGGTCAGGCGCGAGACCTTTTCTTCCAGCTGTGCTTGGTATTGGTTCGGGTTTACATCAAGAGTCGCCATGGTTTTACCTTTTTGTGGTGCAGTGAAATAGAAAGTACTTTCAATAAAAGAGCGCAGATTTTATTCAATCCCGCGCGCTTGTCCAGTCTTGTCCCCGATTCGTTGTGTTTTGCTCTCATCACAACATCGGAATGGTTAAAAATATAGTTGAAGATAATCTCAGCTAGACAATTCATTGATGGGTGCATACTATCACGCCCAAGCTGGTGTTTTTAGCAACCTAGACGTCTAAAAACTGAAAAGGGAATCTGGTGCGAATCCAGAACTGACGCGCAGCGGTAAGAGAGAACGAAAACTCAAAGGACACTGCATAAGTGGGAAGTCGAGTAAGTAGGTGACAGTGCTCTCAAGTCCGAAGACCTGCCAGCAACTGAGCGAAGTAGTGGAATCCAGTGATGCTCAGTCGGTTTAACGCGATTTAGGACAATATAATGAATAAATCCCTTCTGGCGATGGCAGTTGCATCGCTGCTTCCTTACGCCCCTGTGTCTTTGGCGCAGGACACTGCTGCAGATGAAACTGTCGTCGTGACGGCAAACCGTTTTGCACAGACTCTGCAATCAACCACCTCACCAATTGAAGTGGTGACTCGTCAGGATATCGAACGCATTCAGGCCAACAATTTGTTGGAAGTGTTGCGAACCCTGCCTGGTGTTCAGGTTGCAGCCAACGGTGGCTATGGTCAGACACAAAGTTTGTTTGTACGCGGTACAAACTCCAGTCATGTTCTGGTTTTGATTGATGGCGTGCGTTTTGGTAGTGCGACTACAGGTACCGCTTCAATCTCAGCGATTCCATTAGTGGGTGTTGAACGTATTGAGTTTTTGCGTGGCAGCCGAGCTGCACTGTATGGCTCAGATGCGATTGGTGGTGTGATTAATATTATTACCGCCACTCAGGGCTCTGAACATCAAATCTCAGCCACAGCTGGCAGCGACAACTATTATTCAGGTCAACTGTTGACTTCTGGACAGGTAACGGACGATCTGCATATGTCATTGGGTTTATCAGGCGTTGATACTGACGGCTATTCAGTGCAAACCAGTGATCCTGATGATGATGGTTATCGCGCGAAAAGTGTTACTGCTAACGCCAACTACACCATTAGCAATAACTGGGATGTCGGCTTATTGGTGATGGCGGAAGAGGGCGATGTAGAATTTGACGGCTATTATGTGCGTGGTGATGAGACCTTGTACAACATTGTGACACGTCTTAACTACCATGATGAGATATTGCAATCCCGACTGACCGCGAGCACTAATCAGGATAAGTCAAATAGCTTTACTGCTGCCTCAGATAAAAGCCTGTACCAGACCGATCGTCACGAATTCTCTTTTGATAACCAATATGCTTTGAGCAACGCGCTATCTGTCGGAGTAGGGATTAACTGGTTTAAAGATGATGTTTCTCAATCGACGGTAGGTTATGACGAAAGCTCACGTACCAACTTGGGTGTCTACCTATCATCTTTGTATCAGGCTGAACAATACAATGTTGAAGCCGCTGTGCGCAGTGACGACAACCAGCGTTATGGTCAGAATACTACCTGGCAACTGGGTGCTGGTTATAAAATCAACGACGTGTATCGGGTGACGGCAAACGCGGGGACGGCTTTTAAAGCGCCGACATTTAACCAACTTTATTACCCAGGTTATGGCAATCCAGATATTAAACCTGAAAAATCAAAGAACTATGAAGTGGGTATGACGGCCCAATACGAGTTCGCAGATTTTCGCTTCAATATATACCGTAATGAACTGACTGATATGATTGGTTCATCACCGTTGCAGAACTATGGTGAAGTGACGATTAATGGTCTTGAAGTCGGAGCGTCGTTTGAAACTGGCCCGTTACAGCACAAACTTTCGTATGATTTAACTGATGCGGAAGATAAAGAAACAGGTAACGAGTTGGCCCGTCGTGCCAAGCACAGCGCTAAGTGGAATCTGTTTTATGAGTTAGACCAGTGGTCATTCAATATGGATTACCTATTCCAAGGTAAACGTTTTGATGATTCCTCAAACGAAGATAAGCTAGCTGCTTACTCGCTAGTCGATATCTCTACCGCTTATCGATTCACGAATGGTGTTACTCTTTCCGGAAAAGTGGGTAACTTATTCGATAAAGAGTATGAGACCGCGGCCGGTTATCTGACTCCAGAGCGTAAATACTACGCGACTGTCGCGTACCAGTTCTAACCAAGTGAAGCCGCCTTCGGGCGGTTTTTGCTTTCTTGGGGATGAGCAAAATGCTGGAGCCATCATGAAAAATGTCGTGCTGAGCTGGTCAGCGGGTAAAGATTACACCTTAACTCTGCTCAGATTACAGGAGAGTGCCGAACCTGAGCTATTGCCCCTTGTGGTGAGAACGGTGAATTTCATATCCTCGTGACCTGGGCTCCGGTCTTTCGCGGCCGGATTGAGCTCACGCTCACTTCTGTGCTGTGTGGTGAGCGTTTTTGTCATCAGCGTTATCTGGCGCGCATTTACCTGGATGGGCAGGAGTTGCCTAATCCGGAAGAGGGAGTATGATCAGGGCGTTTATTATCTTCCTAATGATGTGACCATCAGGGTACCACGTGTCTGATCATCCCCAATACAAAGCACTTATATTTGATTCCGGTGTCGGCGGTTTGTCGGTCTACCGTGAAATACAGGCGCGTCTGCCTCAACTCAGTTATACCTACCTGTTTGATAATGCCGCATACCCATATGGTGAACTGGCGCAGGATACACTTCTGCATCGGGTGGAAGCTTTGGTGACTGGGTTAGTCGATCAGCAGGGGTTCGATATTGTCATTATTGCCTGTAATACCGCGAGCACCATTGTATTACCTGTTCTTCGGTCCAGATTGAATATTCCTGTGGTCGGTGTGGTACCAGCGATAAAGCCGGCATCTGTACTGGCGCATAAGGCCGTGGGCTTAATCGCAACGCCTGCGACTATTACCCGCCAGTATACTCACGATCTGATCCGTGATTTTGCATTGAATAAAAGTGTCGAGCTTTTGGGATCAACCCGGCTGGTGGATATGGCTGAAGAAAAGTTGCGAGGTCAACCTGTCGATTTGGAGGAGTTGGCCACAATCTTGAGTCCGCTTCATAATCAGATTGATGTAGCGGTATTGGGATGCACTCATTTCCCACTTATCAAGGCAGAGATCCAGACAGTGTTGGGAGAGGAGGTCATCTTGGTGGACTCCGGCCAAGCGATCGCTCGTCGGGTAGAAGAGTTATTGGAGATTAGTGCTGGTGAGCAGCAGGAGAGTGCGCACAACATCTTCTCCAGCGCACCTCCCTGGCAGGAAGATGCGTTGAATCGAACGCTGGCGCAACTCGGCTTTAGTCCTGTTCGCCCATACCCTCTTCAGGGTGTTTTGGATCATTAGCAATTCGTACTTTCAGAGTACGCTGCATATAATCCTTTTCGTTTAAAGCATCAATGGCGGTTTGCGCATGGCCAGCTGCCATTACCACAAAACCAAATCCGCGACGCTTACCTGTTCGTTTGTCTTTCATCAGACGAACTGCGAACACTTCACCATGTTGAGCAAACAGATCACGGACGTGAGATTCGTTTGCTTTATATGGCAGATTACCTACATACAAAGTTTTGGTTGCCGTTGAAGATTCATCCTGAGATTTGAATGGCGACGATGTGGAAGTAAAAAGTTTAAAGATAATTGCTGCTGCCACAACACCAAGCACAAAGCTCACGGAAGGGTGAGTTGATACCTGAGAGAAAATGATAGCGCCTAAAACAATAAGGACGACTATCCATAACATCGATTTTTTTGAGTTCATATTGGAATACTACTTTTCAGCATAAAAATAAGATGCGTGCCTAGATTAACAAAATAGACACATGAATCTTACGTATATGCTTCGTTTTTTTCCAACCAATTGCTGTGACCCCCCTCAAATGTTGGAATTTTATTCGATAAACAGCCATTTGGTGGCTTTTTAAGCGAACGGGAAATTATTTGCAAAAAGTGCTTGTCATAATTCCAGACCTCCCTATAATGCCGCCTCACCGACACGGAGTGAGACAAATATCACAAAGTGGTTAGCGGTAAAGAGTTAAGAAAGTTTGAAAATAACGATTGACTCTAAAAAAGTTTAGCGTATTATACGCACCCCTAGCAACGGCGCTTAAAGCGAAGGTTTTGCTGGTGGAAATGCTCTTTAACAATATAAACCTATCAATCTGTGTGGGCACTCGTTGATGATAATCGAAGATGATTCTAAAGAATCAACTTAGGTATCAATGAACTGAGTGACCAATTTGAATGAG